>NZ_JBSHKH010000044.1:0-61047 GCF_053643595.1 Streptomyces sp. NPDC055506
GGCCGGTGCCGTGGCGACCGGCGCTTCCGCGACACCGGCCGCCGTGGCCGCCGGCGGCAAGATCCCGGTACCGACCCTGCGCAAGCTCCGAGCGGCCGCCGACTACGCCGTGGAGAAGCTCCACGCCGTCGCACCGACTGTGACCGCCTTCCCCGTCGGCACGAAGTTCGAGACGTGGACCTACTCGCAGAGCGGCGACTGGGTCGGCGGGTTCTGGCCGGGCACGCTGTGGATGGCATGGCTCCACAGCGAGGACGAGGCCTTCCGCACGCTGGCACTGGCCTCGGCGCGGAAGCTGGCCCCACGCCAGTACGACACCGGCACCCACGACCTCGGCTTCCTCTTCTACCCGTCCTGGGTCACCGCCTGGCGGCTCACGGGCGACGAAGCCTGGCGGGCGGGCGCCTTGCGGGCGGCCGACTCCCTGATCCTGCGGTACAACCCGCAGGGCCGCTTCATCCGGGCGTGGGGCGCGCTGAACGACGAGAAGAACGCCGGCCGGGTCATCGTCGACACGATGATGAACCTCGACCTGCTGGCGTTCGCGAGCCGCCAGACCGGCGATGCGAAGTACCTGGACATCGCCGTGGAGCACGCGAAGACGACCCGGCGGGTCTTCCCGCGCCCGGACGGATCGACCCCGCACGTCTACGACTTCGACCCCAAGAGCGGCGCGCCGCTCGGCCCGAACACCGTGCAGGGGTACAGCCCCACGTCGTGCTGGTCGCGCGGGCAGGCGTGGGGCCTGTATGGATTCACCACGATGTACCGGAGGACCGGGAACCGGGACTTCCTGGCCACCGCCCGCAAGCTCGCGGACTTCGCGATCGGAGCACTCACCCCGGACCACGTCCCGGTGTGGGACTACCGGGCTCCCCAGCAGCCGCACGACATCAAGGACGCGTCGGCCGGAGCGATCACGGCCTGCGGTCTCCTCGACCTCTCCGCCGCCACCGGCCGACAGGCCTATCGCGAGGTGGCGTTACGGCTGCTCACCGGCCTCTCGGAGACCTGCTTGACGCGGAACTCGGCCCGAGCGGAAGCGGTGGTGGCCCGCTGTACCCGCCACCGCCCGAACGAGGACGGCATCGAGGTCTCCCTCCCTTACGCCGACTACTACCTGCTGGAGGGCATCCTGCGGGTCCTGCGGCCACAGGACGTCGACCGGGCGATCGACCTCTCCTCGGTCACAGCATCACATGCTTGACCTGCGTGTAGTCGAGCAGACCGGTGAGCGAGAGATCGCTGCCGTACCCGGAGTGCCGCACGCCGCCGTGCGGCATCTCCGACACCGTCGTGCCATGGGTGTTGACCCAGACGATGCCGGTCCGCAGCGCGCGGCTCGCCCGCATGGCCCGGTCGTGGTCGCGGGTCCAGACGCTCGCGGCGAGCCCTTGGGGGACGCCGTTGGCCAGGCGGAAGGCCTCGGACTCGTCGGCGAAGGGCTGGACCGTGACGACCGGGCCGAACACCTCGCTCTGTACGATCTCGTCCTCCTGCCGCGCTCCGGCGACCACCGTGGCCCGGTGGAAGTAGCCGGAGCGGGGCAGGGCCGTGCCGCCGGTGACGATCTCGGCGTGGTCCGGAAGCCTGTCCAACAGGCCTCGAACTTGGGCTAGTTGCGCTGCATTGGCGAGCGGGCCGAACGCGGCCCGCTCGTCGTCCGGCGCTCCGGGCCGCAGGTCGGCGGCCCGTTCGGCGAAGCGGGCCAGGAAGCCGTCGTGGATCCGCCGGTCGACCAGGATCCTGGTCGCGGCCGTGCAGTCCTGCCCCGCGTTGTAGAACGACAGCGACGCCAACTGCTCCACCGCGTCGTCGAGATCGGCGTCCGCGTGGATCAGCACCGGCGCGTTGCCGCCGAGCTCCAGGTGCAGCCGCTTCAGGTCAGTGGCCGCCGCGGCGGCGATCTCCTGCCCCGCGCGGACACTGCCCGTGACGGCCACCAGCCGCACGTCGGGATGGCCGACGAGGGACCGCCCGGTGTCGCGGTCACCGCACACGACGTTGAGCACACCGGGCGGCAGGTGCTCGGCGGCCACCCGGGCCAGGAGCACGGCCGAGGAGGGCGTGGTGTCGGACGGTTTCAGGACGACCGTGTTGCCGGCGGCCAGCGCCGGGGCGATCTTCCACACGGCCATCATCAGGGGATAGTTCCACGGGGTGATCTGGGCACAGACGCCGACCGGCTCACGGCGCAGCACGGAGGTACGGCCCGGCGTGTACTCGGCGGCCGCCGCGCCCGGCAGATTGCGGGCGGCTCCCGCGAAGTACCGCAACACGTCCACGATGGCGGGCAGTTCGTCACCCAGGAACAGGGCGCGCGGCTTGCCCGTGTCGGCCACCTCGGCGCTCGCCACCGCACCGGCGTCCCGCTCCAGCGCGTCGGCGATCCGCAGCAGCGCGGCCTGCCGCTGCGCCGGAGTCGTCACCGACCAGCCGGGAAAGGCGTCTTCGGCCGCCCGGCAGGCCGCGTCCACGTCCTCGGGGCCGGAGAGCGGGGCCGTGCCGTGCGGGAGTCCGGTGGCCGGGTCGATCAGCCGCAGGGTGGCGCCGGAGGCCGCCGGTACCTCCTTGCCGCCGATATGGTTCAGGCGGTCGTTGTCACCCACGTCGCAGTGCCTCCTCGGCGGCGGCGCGGCCGGTGCGGACGGCGCCCTCCATGTATCCGGCGACCCACTGGTCGGAGCCGCAGACGTAGAACGGCGGTTCATGGGTGCCGTGCAGCGGGCCGACCGCCATGACCTCGCCCGGCGGCCACTGGGTGACATAACCCTGGGTCCACGGGTCGGTGCCCCACAGCCGCAGATGGCAGGAGGCCGGGCGGAGCGCCTCGTCGCCGAACATGCCGGCCATCTCGGCGAGCAGCTCGGGCGTGCGGAGCTGGGGCGGGGTGCCGAGCAGGACGCCGTAGCGCTCGGGCGGGATCAGGGCCGACAGGACGCCCTCGTTCTGCGGCCAGGTGCTGCCCAGCACGCCCTCGGCCTCCGACAGTCCGTTCAGATCGGCCTCCCGCCAGAAGGGACGGTCGTAGACGGCGGCGAACTTCGCCGCAGTCGCGTGGCGTTGCCGGTGCAGGGAGGCGAGCCTGGCCTCGCTGACGCCGCTGATCGCGACGGACCGCAGCGGGCCCACCGGGAGGGCGCTCACCACGGCGTTCGCGGTGAGGATCTCGCCGGTGGCCAGGCGTACGGTGCAGCGGTCCGGGCGGATGTCCAGGGCGGCGACGGGGGAGCCGAGCCGGATGCGGCCTCCCAGCTCGCGGCCCATGACCTCGGCGAGCGTCGCCGAGCCGTCGGCCAGTCGCAGTCCCTCCCAGTCCTCGTAGTCGTAGTCGCCCGTGCCCGGCCCGGGGACCGCCGCGCTCTTGCGCAGTGCAGCCAGCAGGGAGATCCGCTCGTAGGAGCCGCCGGCCAGGGCGAGCTGGCCGATGTCCCACAGGCGCACCACGGCGGGCGTGGCCTGCCGGGAGCGCAGCCAGTCGGCGACCGACAGCCGGTCCAGTGCGGTCGCTTCCGGATGGGACCAGGGATCGTCGGGGTCGACGGTGGCGGCCAGGGCGCTGAACTCGGCGCTCAGGCGCTGGTGCAGGGCCGTGTCGCCAGGACCGAACCAGTGCGGCGGATCACCGGCCGAATGGCCCTCCGGAGTGGCCCGGGTCATGCGGCCTGGTTCGGCGACATAGCTGGGAACCAGTTTCAGGCCCAGCTCCTCTGCGAGCCGGAGATAGGCGGAGTGCCCGTGGCCGACGACCTCACCGCCCAGCTGGACGGTACGGCCGTCGGGCGTGCGGGTCTGCTCGACCCGGCCGCCGACCCGGTCCCGGGCCTCCAGGACGAGCACGTCGGTACCGGCGGCGGCCAGGTCCCGGGCGGCGGAGAGTCCCGCCAACCCGGCACCCAGCACGATCACGTCGTGATGCATGGGTTCGCTTTCGTCTCGGATGCCGGGGCGTTCAGGCCAGGACCAGGCAGTGCTCGGGCCGCCACCCGAACTCCACCGTCTCGCCGCCGCACCAGCGGTCCTCCATGCGCGCACGGTCCGTGTTCTGCTCCAGCACCGACAGCGTGACGCCCGGGGCGAGTTCGATCAGATAGGTCGTGGTCGGGCCGCTGTAGACGGTCTCGCGGACTACACCGCTCAGCATCGACATACCGGGCTCGAAGTCCGACAGCCAGATCTTCTCGGGGCGTACGGACACGCTGACGGCGGTGCCGTCCGCGATCTCGGAACGGGGGCCGACGGGCAGGGCGGGCCCCTTCTCCAGGGCCACCTCACCGCCCCGGTAGGTGCCGGTCATCAGGTTGGAGGTCCCCATGAAGGAGGCGACGAAGCCGGTGGCGGGGTGCTCGTAGATGTCCTCGGGCGTGCCGCACTGCTCGATGCGGCCCCCGTTCATCACGGCGATCCGGTCGGACATGGTCAGCGCCTCGTCCTGGTCGTGGGTGACGAAGACGAAGGTGATGCCGACCTCACGCTGGATCTGCTTCAGCTCGACCTGCATCTGCCGGCGCAGCTTCAGGTCCAGGGCGGCCAGTGGCTCGTCGAGGAGCAGGACGGCCGGACGGTTGACCAGCGCGCGGGCCAGCGCCACGCGCTGCCGCTGACCGCCGGAGAGCGTGCCGGGCTTGCGGTCGGCCAGCCCGGCGAGCTGGATCAGCTCCAGCATCTCGCCGACCCGCCGCCGGATCTCCGCCTTGGCGACGCCCTTGCGCTTGAGGCCGAAGCCCACGTTGTCGGCGATGCTCAGATGGTCGAAGAGGGCGTAGCTCTGGAAGACCGTGTTGACGTTGCGCTTGTTCGGCGGCAGCGCCGTCACGTCCTCGCCGCCGAGCAGCACCGATCCCTCGGTGGGGTCGCTGAACCCGCCGATCATTCGGAGCGTCGTGGTCTTGCCGCAGCCGGAAGGGCCGAGCAGGGAGAAGAAATGGCCGGCCTCGATGTCGAGATCGAGCTGGTGGACGGCGTAGGAGTCGGCGAACTGCTTGGAGACGCCGTCGAGCCGGACGGCGGGGGTCGCGTCCATGGATCACTTCCCGGAGAAGAGGTCGAGGCCGCCGCGGCGGCCGAAGAGGCGCGGGATGAACAGGGCCAGGGCGATCAGGGCGATGGATCCCGCGAGCATCAGGGTGCCGACCGCGTTGATGGTGGGCTGCACCCCGAAACGGATCGCCGAGTAGATCCGCACCGAGAGGGGCTGCGGGTCGACGCCGGTGGTGAAGTAGGCGAGCACGAAGTCGTCGAAGACCAGCGCGAAGATCAGTACGGCACTCGCCAGCACCGCGGGCAGCAGCGCCGGCAGGGTCACCAGCCGGACCGCCTGCCACCGCGTGGCACCGAGGTCCATCGCGGCCTCCTCCACCTCCGGGTTCAGCGCGGCGACCCGCGAGCGCAGGACGACCGTGACGTACGAGATGGAGAAGGTGATCTCGGCGAGCATCACCGTGCCCGTGGACAGCGGCACGCCCAGTCCCTTGAACAGGAGCATCGACGCCACGCCCGTGACGATCTCCGGCGTGATCAGCGGCACCAGCATGATCAGGCCGGCCAGCGAGCCCAGCCGGGTGCGGCACCGGACCAGGCCGAGCGCGAGCGCCACCCCGAGGACGAGCGAACCGGCCATCGCCACCAGGGAGATGCGCAGACTGGTGGTGAGGGACGCGATGAGGACGTCGTCGTGGGCGAAGGCGCGGTACCAGCGCAGGCTGAACCCGTCGAACACCGTCAGGGACTTCACGGAGTTGAACGAGAACAGCGCCACCACGGCGATGGGCAGGTAGAGCAGCGCGAAGAACAGCCCGGTGACCGCGACCAGGACACGGGGCCTGCGCTGGGCCCGGCCGCGTCGCGTACGGGTGCGGGCAGCCGGTCGTGCCGGGGCGGTGGGGGAGGGGAGCCGGAGCAGGGTCATCGGCGTGCCTCCGCCTCGTCCTTGCGGGTCCGCCGCAGATAGCCGAGCATCCCGATCAGCAGGACCAGCATCAGCAGCATGGTGAGGGCGGAGCCCAGCGGCCAGTTCTGGCCCTGGAAGAACTTGTCCTGGATGAGGTTGCCGATCATGATCTGGTCCGGGCCTCCCATGAGCTGTGCGCTGACGAAGTCGCCCATCGCGGGCAGGAAGACCAGGACGAGCCCGGCCGCCGCGCCCTGCCTCGTCGCGGGCAGGGTGACGAAGAAGAAGGTGCGGACCGGTCCGCCGTACAGATCGCGGCCGGCCTCGATGAGGGAGACGTCCAGCCGTTCCAGGGCCGCGTACAGCGGGATGATCATGAAGACGACGAAGCCGTAGACGAGTCCCGCGACCACGCCGAAACCGCTGTTGAGGATCTTCGTGCCGGCGTCGGCGACACCCACTGCGCGCAGGGTGCGCAGCACGGGCCCGTCGTCGGAGAGGACCACCGACCAGCCGTACATCCGCACCAGGTAGTTGGCGAAGAACGGCACCACGATCGCGGCGATCAGCGCGTGCTTGTACCGCCCGCCGTGCAGGGCGATGGTGTACGCCACCGGATAGGCGATCAGCAGACAGATCAGACAGGTCAGCAGCGCATAGCCGAGGGAGCGGGCCAGGACCTCGGTGTAGGCCGGGTCCGCGAGGGCGCGCACACCGGCGAGGTCGAAGCCGAAGCGCGGGTTGCCCAGCTCGTCGGTGGTGCCGACCGCCAAAACGGCGACGAGGATCAGCGAAGCGATCAGGAAGCCGGTCATCCAGATGGTGCCGGGCAGCATCAGCCAGGTCCAGATGCGGGTGCCGTCGGCATCCCGGCGGCGGGTGCGGGAGGAGGGGCGGAGCAGTGCCATGTCTCAGCCCGCCTTCACATGGGTCCAGGCGGTGTCGCGGGCGTCCTCCGCCGCGCGGCCGCCGTTGCGGAAGAACAGGTCGGCCTTCAGGTCCGCCTCGGTGACGAGGCACTCGGGGAAGGGCTCGACGAGATCGGCGTAGACCTTCTCGGCGCCCGCGACCGGCATCGGGTAGCCGATGTACTCGATGTTCCGCTTCACGTTCTCCGGCCGCAGCATGTAGTCGATGAACAGCATCGCGGTGCCGGGGTGGGGCGCGTTCCAGGGGATGGCGTAGCAGTCGGAGTTGACCGGCGAGCCCTCCTTGGGGGCCTGGAATCCGAACACGGACGGGTCCTCGGCCTGGTTGAGCATGGCGGCCATGTCGCCGCTCCACGCCTGCTGGATCAGCGCGTTGCCGTTGAGGAGGTTGTTGTAGCTGTCGCTGGAGAAACCGCGCAGCCGCGGTCGCAGGGTGTCCAGCAGCGAGGTGATCCGGTCGAGGTCGTCGGTGCCACCGGAACTGACGTCGAGGCCGAGCGTGAGCGCGCCCATGCCGAGCACCTCGTCGCGGTCGTCCAGCAGGAAGACCTTGCCCTTGGCGCGGTCGCTCCACAGGTCCCGCCAGCTGTCGGCGAGTTCACCGATCCGGTCGCGACGCCAGCCGATACCGGTCTTGTACGTCGTGAAGGGAATCGTGTGCGCGGAGCCGGGGTCGTACCAGGGGTCGGCGAAGTAGCTGTACGAGCCGAACACGGCCTGAGAGTTGGTGAGGTGGGAGTGGTCGATACGGCGCAGCCGGCCGCCGCGGACCAGGCGCTGGGCCCATTTGGCCGAGGGGAAGACGATGTCGTAGCGGTTGCCGGCGTTGAGCTTGGCGACCATGCCCTCCATCGAGTCGAAGTTCGACTGGACGACCTTGACTCCGTACTCCTTCTCGAAGCCCTTGAACACGGCCGGGTCGACGTAGTCGGCCCAGTTGAAGTAGACGAGATCACCGTCGACGCGCGGCTCGACCGGGGCGAGCCGGTCGGCGTCGGGTTTCTTGGCGGGCATGAACCCGCAGCCGCCGGCCGCGGCGCCCAGCAGGCCGCAGGCGCCCGCCCGCAGCACGGCACGGCGGGACGGCGGTATTGCCTCGGGGAACATGGAGCGTCCTCTCCGTCGAGGAACGGCACAACTCCAGGGCGGGACCGGCTGGTCGGCTCACTTCAGGCCCTGATTCCGCAGTGAAGACCGGTCTGGGGAGGTGCGTACGCGCAGGTCAGAGGGCGCGCGATAAGGACGACGGAAGCCGGAAGGCGGCGTCGCGCGGATGCGGTGAACTCGCTGCTCCGAAGGGCTTCACCCGGTGGTTCCCTCCAGGTCCTCCCGGACCCGGCGGGCGAACCAGCCGACCGCCGCCTCGCGCTGCGACAGGGGACCCGGCTCGAAACCGGGGGTGCCCATCCCGGCCTGCACCCGCTCCACCAGCTCGGCGTCCTCGTCGTTGGTGACCCAGCCGATGTGGATGTTGAGCCGCCGGGCCAGCCGGGTGCGGACGTCCTCGCCGAGCTTGGTGTAGAAGGCGCCGGGGATCGCCGCCCGGTCCTGGGCGGTGGGCAGGGCGGTCCACGCGAGCACGTGGTCAGGGTAGAAGTCGATGAGCGTGTTGGGATAGATCACGGCGTACCGCCACACCCGCCGGTCGGCCTCGGCCAGCCCCGGCATGGGAGCCGCCAGCCGCTGGTAGAGCCGCTCGGTCCAGTTCGAGGACGGCTTGTCGCGCAGTGGCGACTCGAAGAGTACGTAGTTCTCCCGCACGTCCACCGTGTACGCCTGGTAGTCGAGCAGTCGCATGAGGGAGGGGTGGGCCACGGGGACGTGGTAGCCCTCCAGATAGTTGTCGACGATCACCTTCCAGTTGGCGTTCTGCTCCTCGCCGCCGGCCAGATCGTGGATGCGGTGCTTGCCGACGGGCACGAGACCGGGCCCCGCGTAGCGCCCGACGGCCTCGGCGAGCCCGGCACAGGTCTCGGAGAGCGGAGTCGCCTCGAGGTCGAGGTTCACGAAGACGAAGCCGAGGAAGGACTCGACATTGACCGGGTACAGCCCGAGCCCGGGCTTGTCGAGGCAGGGGATCCGGCGGGCCTCGGGGGCGCCGACCAGCCGTCCGTCCAGTTTGTAGGTCCAGCCGTGGTACGGGCAGCGGATCGCCTTGCCCGACTGCTCGGGGGCGGAGACCAGGCGGGTACCGCGGTGCCGGCAGACATTGAGATGGGCCGCGAGGCCGCCGTCCTCGGTCCGGACGACCAGTACCTCCCGGCCGGCGGCGGTGGCGGCGAGCCGGGCGCCGGGCCCCGGCAGGTCGGACTCGTGGCAGACGAGCTGCCAGGACTTGGCGAAGATGCGGTCGGTCTCGGCCTTCGCGATGGCCGGATCGGTGTAGTAGCGGGCGGGCAGCGCTTCCCCGGGGTGCTCGAGCGGCGACTCCGGTGGGGGAGACGCGGCGGTCTCTGCCCGGGTGGTCGAGGGGTGCATGAGGGGTCCTCCTCCGCGCCGCCATGGGCGGCGATGGGCGGTGAGGCAGGTCAGGCTGACTGATTGGTTAGTCAGAGTGGGGCCGCCGGGAGGGCAAGTCAAGACTTGTGGGCTGACTGATTAGTTAGTTAGTCTCGTGGCAGGCGGATGGCCGGGACCCGAGGACGGATGCCCACGCACACCCCGCCCGTACAGCTCCCCCGCCCCTCTCGCCACGGCGCCGGAGCATCCCCTCTCACGTCATCGCCGCGCCACCCCCGTCTGCGGATCACCGGAGACGGCGCGACCCCGGAGGCACGCATGAGCGCTCGCCGAAGTCTGGTTTGGCTCGGCCTCACGCCCGAGCCCGAACAGGAGCTGCCCACCGCGGTGGCCGCCCTGCGGGCCCGGGCCGATGGCCGCCCGCCGTCGCCCCTCGTCGCCGCCGAGCGGCGGCGGGTCGAGCGGCTGGTGCTGCGCGGCACACAGCGCGGCTGGCTGCGCTACCTCGGCGAGGTCACCGAGCTGGTCGTCGAAGCAGCCGCCACCGGATCCGGGACCGCCGATCCACGAGCAGCGCTGCTGGCCGGCGAGGTCGTCCTCGACCACCACCGCATGCTGATCGGCCTGCCCGGGTCCGGCTACGACCGCACTGCCACGCAACGGCGCGAGCTGGAGCGGGCGTTGGTCAGGCTGAGGTCTCACGGGGCCCTGGGACACTCCGAGCTCCGGAGCACCCCATGACCGACGTGTTCTCCCTCCTCCCCGAAGGCGTCCTCGTCCCCTCGCCCTCCGGCGCCGAGGACCTCTCCCGATATCTCGCCGGGGGCGGCTACGCGCCGTTGCCCGCGCCCGACCGGCTGCTCGACCTGATCGGCGCGGCGGGGCTGCGCGGCCGCGGTGGCGCCGGCTTCCCCGCCGCCGTCAAGCTCCGCGCCGTCCGGGACGCACCGGGCCCGCACGTCGTCGTCGCCAACGGCGAAGAGGGCGAACCCGGCTCCGTCAAGGACCGCTGGCTGCTGCGGCACCGGCCGCACACGGTCCTGGACGGACTGCGGCTGGCCGCGGCCGTCACCCGGGCCGGACGCGGCTACGTGTACGTCTCCGACGCCCCGGCCGAGCAGGCCGTCCGGCGCGCGCTCGCCGAGCGTCCCTTCGACCTGCGCCTCGACGTCGTACGGACGGAGCACACCTACGTCGCGGGGGAGGAGACAGCGGTCGTACGCCGCATCGACGGCGGCCCGGCCCTGCCGACCGCGAAACCACCGCGCCCGTTCGAAAGCGGTGTCGGCGGTGCGCCCACCCTCGTCGCCAACGTGGAGACCCTGGCCCGTATCGCGCTGATGCACGCGCGGCCCGACGCCACGGCCCTCGTCGCCGGCGCTCACCTGGTGACCCTCTCGGGTGCCGCCGACGCGGCGCTCGTCGAGGTGCCGGCCGGTACGCATCTGAAGGTCCTCGCCGACCTCCGCGGATACGGCAGGGCGGAAGCGGTCCTGCTGGGCGGCCTGTTCGGCGGTCTGTACGGCGAGGGCTGGACGGACCTGCCGCTCGACCAGGACCACCTGCGCGCGGCCGGCGGCGCGCTCGGCTGCGGGGCGCTGCACTTCCCCGGTCCGGAGGACTGCCCGCTCGCCGTGGCCGTCGAGGCCGTCGCCTATCTCGCGGCACAGAGCGCCCGGCAGTGCGGGGTGTGCGTCTCCGGCACCGGGGCACTGGCCAGGACCCTCGCGGCCGTCGCACGCGGCGAGGCCGGCCATGACGCGGTCGGCAAGCTGCGCCGCTGGTCGGAGCAACTGCCTGGCCGCGGGGCCTGCGGGCTGCTCGATGCCGCCGTCCGTATCGCGGGCACCCTCCTCACCCACTTCCCGGACCGGATCGACACCCACCGCCGCCCCGGCTGCCCCGCCTGCGCGGGCACCGCACCCGAGGACGGGCGCCGCTTCACCGTGCCGGTGCCCTGAACCCCACCCCGCCCCCGCTATGGCCCCGGCCTCCGGCCGCTCTGAAAGGACCCGCCATGAAACTCCTGCTGGACTCCACCCGCTGCCATGGCTACGGCCTCTGCCAGGAACCCGCACCCGAGCTGATCGAACTCGACGAGTGGGGCTACGCGCAGGTCCGCCCCGCCGAGGTGCCGGACGGCGCCGAGGACAGCGCCGAGGCCGCCGTCGCCGCCTGCCCCAACTCCGCGCTGCGGCTGGAGAAGTGACATGGGACGTGACCTCTCGGCCCTCTTCGACCCCGTCTCCGTCGCCGTCGTCGGAGCCAGCGACGACCCGGCCAAGTACGGCCACGCGATAGCCGCCCAGGCCGTCCGCGCCGACGGTCGCCGCCCCGTCCACCTGGTCAACCGCCGCGGCGGCACCGTGCTCGGCCGTACCGTCGCCCCCAGCCTGAGCGCGGTCGGCGAACCCGTCGACCTGGCGGTCGTCTCCGTGCCCGCCGCCGGCTTCGAGGACGCCGTCGACGAGGCCCTGCGGTGCGGGGCCCGGGCGATCGTCGCCATCACGGCCGGATTCGCCGAGACCGGCGAGGCGGGGCGGACACGGCAGCAGGCCGTCGCCGAACGTGTCCGTGCCGCCGGTGCCGTGATGGTCGGGCCCAACTGCCTGGGGATCGCCGACAACACCACCGACCTCTTCCTGGCCTCCGACACCTTCACCCCCGGCGGTGTCGCGCTGCTCAGCCAGAGCGGCAACCTCGCCCTCGAACTCCAGCTCCGTTTCCGCCCGCACGGCCTCGGCTTCTCCCGGTTCGTGTCGCTCGGCAACCAGGCCGACGTCACCCTCGTCGACCTGCTCGCCGACTGCGCCCGGCACGAGGGCACCCGGGCCATCGCGGTCTACGCCGAGGACTTCGGTGACGGACGGGCCTTCGCCGAGGCGGCCGCCGACGCCGGAAAGCCGGTGGTGCTCCTCACCGCCGGGCGCGGGGACGCCTCGGCGCGCAGCGCGCAGTCGCACACCGGTGCGCTCACCACCTCGGCCGACGTGGTGAGCGCGGCGTGCCGGGACGCCGGTGTGGAACTGGTCGCCAGCCCTCGTGAACTCACTGTCGCGATCGCAGCGTTGGGCGGCGGACGGCGGGCGAAGGGAGACCGGGTCGCGGTGCTCACGGACGGCGGCGGGCACGGTGTCGTCGCCGCCGACGCCGTCGAGGCCGCCGGACTTGCCGTACCCGAACTCCGGGAGCCCACCAGGCAACGGCTTCGTGAAGCCCTGTGGGAACAGTCGGCCGTCGCCAACCCGGTGGACCTCGCCGGGATGGGCGAGCAGGACCCCGGCTCGTACGCGGAGACCGTCGCCGCGCTGCTGGCGGCCGAGGAGGTCGACGCCGTGCTGATGACCGGCTACTTCGGCGGCTACGCGGCCGCCGAGGGCGGACTCGGCGGTGGTGGTGCTGCCCTCGCGGCCGGGGAACAGGACGCCGCACGCCTCATCGCCGCACGGTACCGGGCCACCGCCAAACCCATCGTCGTGCAGTCGATGTACCCCGAGTCCCCGAGCTGCCGCACGCTCGCCGCCTTCGGCATACCGGTCTTCGCCGCCACCGAGGACGCGGCCCGCGCCCTCGCCACGACGGCTCCCGCCGGACGGCGCACCGGGGTCACTCCTCTTCCCCGGCCGGCACCCCAGCTCCGCAAGAGCGGCTATCTGGAGACCCGCAGAGCCCTGGAGGAGGCCGGACTCGCCTTCCCCGCCGCCCGTGAGGTCCACGACGAGGCAGAACTCCTGGCCGTCACCGAGAAGTTCGGAGGCCCGTACGTCCTCAAGGCCCTCCACCTCCTGCACAAGTCCGACGCCGGGGGAGTGGCACTCGGCCTGGCCGGACCCGGCGAACTGCTCGCCGCCTTCCGCGAGATGCACGCCCGGCTCGGAGCCTCCTCCTACTCCGTGGAGGCCATGGCCGACCTGACCGACGGCATCGAGCTGATCGTGGGCGTCAACCAGGATCCGCGCTTCGGTCCCGTCGCCATGGTAGGTCTGGGCGGAGTGCTGGCGGAGGCACTGCACGACGTCGCCTTCACCCTCGCCCCCGTCTCCGCCGACCGGGCCGAGAGCCTGCTGCGCGGACTGCGCACCGCCGCCCTGATCGACGGGGTGCGGGGCAGGCCACCCGTCGACGTCGCCGCCGCCGCGAAGGCCGTCGAGACGATCACGGCCTTCGCCGCCGCCCACCCGGAGATCGCCGAGATCGAGGTCAACCCCCTTCTCGTACGCCCCGACGGCGTGCTCGCCCTCGACTCCCGAGCCGTACTCGCCTGACCCACTGGAAGAGGCCCCCATGGACATGCGCTACACCCCTGAGCAGGCCGACCTCAAGCGTCGCGCCGCCGACTACGCCCGGCTGCTCATGCGGTACGAGGACCAGTCCGAGCAGGCCGGCGGACCCCTGCCGCAGCAGCTCGTCACCGAACTGACCCGGGCCGCCATGGATGCCGGTGTCTACGCCATCAACATGCCCGCCGAGTGGGGCGGCGCCGGACTCAGCCTGCTCGACCAGGTCATCGTCGAGGAGGAGTTCGGCAAGGTCACCAACTGCCTGTGGGACATTCCCTGGCGGCCCGCCAATGTGCTGGCCTACGGCGACGAGCGGCAGTGCGAGAAGTACCTGCTGCCCGTGATCCGCGCGGAGAAGTTCGACGCGTTCGCGGTGACCGAGCCGGGCGCGGGATCCGACCCGTCCTCAGGCACCTCCACGGCCGACCGCACCGACGGCGGCTGGGTGCTCAACGGCGAGAAGTGGTTCGTCACCTGCGGCGACATCGCCGACTTCCTGCTGGTGCAGGCGGACGCCGGACCCGAGCGGCGGCCCACGCTGTTCTTCGTGGACCGGGCCGCGCCCGGTGTGGAGATGACCAGGGTCCCGCACTTCATGCACTCCGCCGTCAACGGGCACCCCGAGTTCACCTTCACCGACGTCTTCGTGGCCGACGAGGACGTGCTCGGCGGCGTCGGCAACGGCTACGAGCTCACCAAGGAATGGTTCACCGACGAACGCCTGATGATCGCGGCCCGCACCGTCGGCGCCGCCGAGCGTGCTCTCCAACTGGCCCGTGACTGGGCCGTGGAGCGTGAGCAGTTCGGGGCGCCCATCGCCTCGTACCAGCTGATCCAGGGCATGCTCGCCGACTGCGCCGTGGACATCGCCGTCAACCGCGCCTACACCCACCAGGTCGCCTGGGAGGCCGACCAACCGGGCACCGACCGCAAGACGCTGCACGCCAAGGCCTCCACCGCCAAGCTCGCCGCCAGCGAGGCCGCCGGCCGGGTCGCCGACCGCTGCCTCCAGATCTTCGGCGGCCGGGGCTACGACCGCACCTACCCCGTCGAGCGCATGTACCGCGAGCTGCGCGTCGACCGGATCTGGGAGGGCACCTCCGAGATCCAGCGGCTGATCATCGCCAACGAGCTCATCAAGCGCGGCACGCGCGCCCTTGCCCTGCCCACGCCCTGACTCCCCACCCTTCATCAGCGAGGACTTCCATGGACTTCCGCCTCACCCCGCGCCAGGTTCAGCTCAAGGCCGACGCGCGTGCCCTCACCGACTTCATCGCCACGTACGAGACGCAGTGCGAGGAGGACAACGGCCTCCCCGCCGACGCGCACGCCAAGGTCCGTGACGCCGTCCTCGACGCCGGACTCCAGGCCGTCAACATGCCGGCCGAGTGGGGCGGCGCCGGACTCACCATCGCCGAACAGGTCACCGTGCAGGAGGAGTTGGGGCGACTCACCGGCGCCCTGTGGGACATGGTGTGGCGGCCCGCGAACGCGCTGCGGTTCTGCACCCCCGAGCAGCGCGAGCGCTTCCTCGTCCCGGTGATCAACGGCGAGCGGCGCGACTGCTACGCCGTCACCGAGCCCGGAGCCGGGTCCGACCCGCAGAACCTCGCCACCACGGCGACGAAGAACGACCAGGGCTGGGTGCTCAACGGCGAGAAGTGGTTCGTGACCGTCGGCGACCACGGCGACTTCATGATCGTGCTCGCGGCCGCCGGCCCGGAGCGCGCACCGACCCTCTTCCTGGTCGACAAGGACACCCCCGGCATCGAGATGACGCGTGTCCCGCGCTGGATGCACACCTTCGTCTACGAGCACCCCGAGTTCACCTTCACCGACGTCCAGGTCGGCGATGACGCCGTGCTCGGCGGCATCGGCGAGGGCTACGACATCACACGCTCGTGGTTCACCGAGGAGCGCCTGATGATCGCCGCCCGCACCATCGGCGCGGCCGAACGGGCGCTGGAGCTGTCCCGGGACTGGGCCGTGGAGCGCGAGCAGTTCGGGGCGCCGATCTCCTCGTACCAGCTGATCCAGGGCATGCTCGCCGACTGCGCCGTGGACATCGCCGTCAACCGCGCCTACACCCACCAGGTCGCCTGGGAGATCGACCAGGCCTCGGCCGAGGACCGCAAGACCCTGCACGCCAAGGCGGCCATCGCCAAGCTCTCGGCGAGCGAGGCCTCGGGCCGGGTGATCGACCGGTGTCTCCAGATCCACGGCGGCCGGGGCTACGACCGCTCGTACGCCGTCGAGCGGCTCTACCGCGAGCTGCGCGTGGACCGCATCTGGGAGGGCACCTCCGAGATCCAGCGGCTGATCATCGCCAACGAAATCGTCAAGCGCGGCACGGGCGTCCTGGACCTGCCCGGCGCCTGACCCGTACCGCCGCAGACCCGGAGAGAGGGATACGGATGACCGACATCAAGCGCGTGGGAATCGTCGGCTGCGGGCTGATGGGCGCCGGCATCGCCGAGGTCTGCGCACGGGCCGGCGTACCGGTCACGGTCGTTGAGCGCGACGCGGAGGCGGCCCGGGCCGGCCGCCTCCGCATCACCCGCTCGCTCGACCGGGCCACCGCACACGGCGGACTGACCGACGAACGACGGGAGAACGCGGACCCCCTGATCACCGTCGTCCATGAACTCGAAGCGCTGCACGACCACGACCTGGTGATAGAAGCGGTCGCCGAGGACGAGGCCCTCAAGGTCGACGTCTTCACCCGCCTCGACTCCGTGCTCGCCGGCGACCGCACCATCCTGGCGACCAACACCTCCTCCATCCCGGTCATCAGGCTCGCGGCCGCGACGACCCGCCCCGACCGGGTCGTCGGCGTGCACTTCTTCAACCCCGTGCCGGTCCTGCGCCTCGTCGAGCTCGTGCCGTCGCTGCTCACCTCGCCCGCCACCGCGGCACGGGCCGAGGAGTTCGTGACCGGCACCCTCGGCAAGGAGGTGGTCCGGACCCGGGACAAGGCCGGGTTCGTCGTCAACGCGCTGCTCGTGCCGTATCTGCTGGCCGCGATCCGCATGGTGGAGTCGGGCAGCGCCACCGTCGAGGACGTCGACCGGGGCATGGTCCTCGGCTGCGCGCACCCGCTCGGCCCGCTGGCCCTCACGGACCTGATCGGCCTCGACACCACGCGGGCCATCGCAGAGTCGCTGTACGCCGAGTTCCGCGAGCCTCAGTACTCCCCGCCCCCGTTGCTGTCCCGGATGGTGGAGGCCGGTCTGCTGGGCCGGAAGTCCGGTCGGGGCTTCCACACGTACGACGAGGAGCCGCGGCGTGAGGCCCCGGTACCGGCGGGGCGGGCGTGAGGGAAGATGGTCACGGCCCACGACCACCGAACGAGGGGAGCCGCAGGGTGTCCACCAAGGTGCGCACGGCAGACACGCGCGAGCGCATCCTGACCGCGGCGTGCGAGGTCATCGCCGACATCGGCTTCGAGAAGATCCGCATGCGCATGGTCGCCGAGCGCGCCGGAGTGTCGACGGCGCTGCTCCACTACCACTTCGACACACGCGAGAAGCTGTTCACCGAGGCGATGACCCACTCCTTCGCCCACACCGCCGTCGACCTCGAACGTGACGCGGAAACGGCCCCGGCGGCGGTCATCCTGGCCCGCATCCTGCGCAATCTGCTGCCGACCGATCCCCAGCTCCACCAGGACTGGCGGCTCTGGCAGGAACTGTGGGTCAGGGCGCTGCGCGACGAGGCCACCCGGGTTTTCGCCGTGGACCTCTACGCGCAGCTGCACGCCTGGGTGGGGGACGCGGTACGGCGCGGCATCGACTCGGGCGAGTTCACGCCGACCGACGTCGACGACCTCAGCACGCTCGTGCTGTCCCTGAGCGACGGCTACGGCATCCGCCTCATGCTGCGCGACCCGACGGTCACCCTCGACTCGGCGCTCAGCTCCGTATGGCGCCATGTCTCCACCGCACTCGGCCTGCCGGACACCGTTCCGACGGAGTGAATCCCCGCCCGCTGTCACAGACCCGGACGCCGCCCTGTCTCTCTGGTGAGTCAGCCAACCAGCGAACGGAGACAGTGATGAAGATCGTGGTCGTCGGCGGTACGGGCCTCATCGGCTCACAGGTGGTCGCGCTGCTGCGCGACAGGGGTCACGAGGCCGTGGCCGCCGCCCCCTCCACGGGCGTCGACACCCTTACCGGCGAGGGCCTCGCCGAGGTCCTCAAGGGCGCGGACGTGGTCGTGGACGTGTCGAACTCGCCGTCCTTCGACACCGCGCCGGCTTTGGACTTCTTCACCCGCTCGGCGCGGAACCTGTTCGCCGCCGAGAAGGAGGCCGGCGTCCGGCACCATGTCGGACTGTCCATCGTCGGCGTCGACCAGGTGCCCGGCTACGGCTACTACGAGGCCAAGGTCGCCCAGGAGAACGCCGTGCGCGGCAGCGGCGTGCCCTACAGCATCGTGCGCGCCACCCAGTTCTTCGAGTTCATCGCCCCGGTGATGGACATGTCCACCGAGGACGGGCAGGTGCGCCTGCCGTCCCTGCGACTGCGTCCGATCGCCTCCGCCGAGGTCGCCGCCGCCGTCGCCGAGGCGGCGCAGGGCGAGCCGTCGAACGGCGTCCGTGACATCGCCGGCCCCGAGACGCACGGCCTGGACCGGCTCGGCGAGCTCACCCTCGCGGCGAAGCCGGACGGCCGGACCGTCGTCACCGATGACACCGCAGGCCTGTTCGCGGGCATGCCCGACGTCCTCACCGGCGACGAGACCGCGCACCTCGCGGCCACCCGCTACGAGGAGTGGCTCAAGCAGCACTGAGGCCGGGGTTACGGGCGGTCGGTGAGCCTGCGTGCCGACCGCTCGTACGCCCTCAGCTTGTCCGGTGTCAGGACCCAGTAGAGCCCGTCGATGCCGTCAGGACCCACGGTGGCGCTCACCAGCGCCACGGCGGCCCCGTCCTGGGCGAGCAGCACACTGGGCTGCCCGTTGGCCTCGACGATGCCGTACTCGGCCCCGGGGAAGAACTTCTGGGCGAAGGCCGTCACCTTGGCCACACGCCCGGCCCCCACGATCTCCAGCCTGGCCACGCCGCGCATGCCGTTGCCGTCCGCGTAGGCGACGACGTCGGCCGACAGCACGTTCTCCAGCGCGTCCACGTCACCGTGTCGCGCGGCGGCCACGAAGGCGTCGAGCAGACGCCGGTGCTGAGCCGTGTCGACCGGTTCCCGGCGCTCGGCGGACAGGCGCTTGCGGGCCCGGCTGACGATCTGCCGCGTGTTGGCCTGGCTCAGCTCCAGCATGCCCGCGATCTCGTCGTACGCGTAGTCGAACGCCTCCCGCAGCACGTACGCCGCCCGCTCCACCGGGTTCAGCCGCGCCAGGACCAGCAGCACGGCCAGCTCCAGCGCCTCGCCGCGCTCCGCGCCGACCTGTGGATCGACGCTCGTGTCCACGGGCTCGGGCAGCCACGGCCCGACATAGGCCTCGCGGCGCACCCGCGCCGACCGCGCCACATTGATCGCCAGCCGGGTGGTGATCTTCGCCAGGAACGCCCCGTGATCCAGCACCGCGCTCCGGTCGGCGCCCTGCCAGCGCAGCCACACGTCCTGCACCACATCCTCGGCCTCGGACACGCTGCCCAGGACGCGGTAGGCGATACCGAACAGCCGTGGACGCAAGCGCTCGAAGGCGTCCGCCGCCGCGTTCAGTGCGTCGTCGGTGGGGGACTCTCGCTGCTCCATGGCGTGGACGCCTCCGGGATCGACCGTCGTGTCTCCGACAGTACGTCCCCGGGAGCGCCCGGATACGTCCTAGCCCTCGTAGCGGGGTGTCCACTGCGCCTGCGCGACCGCCTTGCGCAGTTCCTCCTCCGTCGCTCGCGGGGCCACCCCGTCCTCGACGGCGGCGAGGGCCGCGGCCAGGGCGATCTCACGGGCGGAGTCCCGCATCCCGGTCAGGGGCGGCAGCAGCGGCACGGGCCCGTCCTCGCCGTCCGCCGCGCGCACCGCGCACTCGGCGACGGCACGGGCGGCGGCCACGAGCATGCGGTCGGTGACGCGCGTGGCGCGGCTCGCCGTCACCGCGAGCCCCATGGCCGGGAAGACGTACACGTTGTTGGACTGCGCCACCGGCACCTCGTGCCCGTCCACCGTCAGCGGCGGGAAGGGCGAACCGGTGGCGATCAGGGCCCGGCCGTCGGTCCACCGGGTGAGGTCGGCGGGCTCCGCCTCGGAGTGGGAGGTGGGGTTGGAGAGCGGGAAGACGACAGGCCGCTCGCAGGTCGAGCCATCTGCCGCACGATCTCCTCGGTGAACGCGCCGTGCGCCGTCGACAGCCCGATCAGCGCCGTCGGCTCGACGCGGCGCACCACCTCGGCGAGCCCGGTGCCGTCCCAGCCGGCCACCTCGCTGTCGTCGCGGGCGAACTTCCGCTGCTGCGGCGTCAGTTCGTCGCGGGAGCGCACCAGCAGGCCGTCGACGTCGAGGATCCAGAACCGTGCCGTGGCCTCGTCCTCCGGCAGTCCCTCGTCGACCATGGCCGTACGGATCATGTCGGCGACACCGATGGCCGCCGACCCCGCGCCCAGGATCACCAGCCGCTGCTCGGGCAGCGGGGTGCCCGCCACGTCGGCCGCGGTGGACAGGGCACCGAGCGCGACGGCCGCGGTGCCCTGGATGTCGTCGTTGAACGTGAGCAGCCGGTCGCGGTAGCGGGCGAGGATCGGATGGGCGTGGGCGGTGGCGAAGTCCTCCCACTGGAGCAGCGTGCCGGGCAGCTCCGCCTCGACCGCCGACACGAAGGCCTCGATCATCTCGTCGTACTCGGCGCCGGTCAGCCTGCGCTCACGCCGGCCCAGGTAGCGCGGGTTGTCCAGCAGGGCCTCGTTGTCCGTGCCGACGTCGAGCAGGATCGGCAGCGTACGGGCGGGGTGGATGCCGCCGATCGCCGTGTAGAGGCTGAGCTTGCCGATCGGGATGCCCATGCCGCCGACGCCCTGGTCGCCCAGCCCGAGGATGCGCTGTCCGTCGGTGACCACGATGACGTCCACGTCGTGGTCCGGGTACGGGCGGTTGCGCAGGATGTCCCGGAAGCGGTGGCGGTCCTCCCAGCTCAGGAACAGCCCGCGCGGGCGCCGGTAGATCTCGCTGAATCGCTGACAGGCCTCACCCACCGTCGGCGTGTAGACGACGGGCAGCAGTTCCTCCAGGTACTCGGTGACCAGGCGGTAGAAGAGCACCTCGTTGGTGTCCTGCAACTGCCGCAGATAGATGTGCCGGTTGAGGGGCTTGTCGTAGCCGTGGAACGCCTCGTAGGCGCGGGCGACCTGCTCGTCCAGGGTCTCCACCGCGGGCGGCAGCAGCCCGTCGAGCCCCAGCTCCGCGCGCTCCTGACGGCTGAACGCTGTGCCCTTGTTGACCAGCGGGTCGGCCAGGGTCGTGACGGCGGGGCTCGTGGTCGTACGGGGGTGGTGATTCATGGGCTGGTCCATGAGGTGACGACTTCCCCACCCCGAACGGCCCAACCGAATAGGCCGGAGGAGGCGGGGGCGGATGAGCGGTGTGACCGTGGTGGAAGGGATGCGCGTACACACACGGACGACGAGGAGGCGCGATGGCGGAGGGACTGGTCGAGGGCGGCAGGGCGTGCGCTGCCACCACGGGCGCGGCGGAACGGCCGCCGGGACGGTCCCGGGACGTCTTCGAGCAGCTGAGCGCCGTCGCCGACGCCGTCCTCTACGAGGGCTACCTCCTCTACCCCTACCGCCGGTCATCGGCCAAGAACCGCGTCCGATGGCAGTTCGGGGTGCTGTTCCCCCGGGACTGGGTGGAGTCGGACGGCCCCGTCGTCCCCGGTGTGTCGGGCTCCGCCGACTCCTGGTACCAGCAGACCGAGTGTCTGCTGCGTATCCGGCGGCCCGGCGACCCCTCCGTCCGTGTGCGGATCCGCTACCTCCAGACACAGCGCAAGCAGGTGGAGGAACCCGCGGGCTCCGAGGACTCCGGCCACCGTCCCGTGGCCTCACTGCGCACCGACGACGGCACCGTGCACCTGACCTTCGACGAGGCCGTACCGCGCGAACACGAAATCGTGGTCCCCCTCGACGAGCTCCTCGACAGGGGACGCACCGTTCCCGTGGGCGCGGCGGCCGGCATGGACATCGAGCCACTGCCCGCGGGCGCCGGGCGGGTGGTACGGCACCGCGACGAGGTACGGGCCGAAACCACCCTCACCGCCGAGCGCCTCACCGACGACCTCTGCCGGCTTCGGGTCCGCACGGCCAACACCGGGCCCGCACCGGCGGCACGGACCACGCGTGAAGAGGCACTGCGCCGGGCCCTCGTCGCCACCCACACCCTCATCGGCGGCGACGGAGTGGAGTTCGGCTCGCTGACCGATCCGCCGGCGGACCTGGCGGCACCCGCGCGCGACTGCCGGAACGAGTTCACCTTCCCCGTCCTCGGCGGCGAAGCCGATGACGCCGGACGCATCCTGCTGTCCGCGCCGATCATCCTGCCCGACCATCCCCAGGTCGCCCCCGAGAGCCCCGGCGACCTGCACGACGCCGCCGAGATCGACGAGATCCTCACCCTGCGCACCATGCTGCTGACCGACGAGGAGAAGCGTGAGGCGCGGGCCACCGACCCCAGGGCGGCCGCGATCCTCGACCGGGTCGACACCATGCCGCAGGAGGTCTTCGAACGGCTGCACGGCGCCGTCCGCTCCCTGGCACCGGTCGCCCCGGCGACCGCGCGGGCAGCCGCCGAACGCCCCGCCTGGTGGCAGGAGGGCGCCGACGACGGTCTCTCCCCGACCACCGACACCGTCCTCGTCGACGGCGTGCCCCTCGGTGGCGGCAGCCGCGTCCGGCTCCGTCCCCGCGGACGGGGCGCCGACGCCCAGGACATGTTCCTGGCCGGCCGGACCGCCGAGGTCGCCGCCGTCTTCCACGACGTGGACGGCAGCGTCCACCTCGCCGTCACCCTCGACGACGACCCCGCGTCCGAACTGCACACCTGGTACGGCCGCTTCCACTACTTCCGGCCCGACGAGCTCGAACCGCTCGAGCCCGCCGGAACCCCGGACGAGCCGTCGGCACCGGCTCCCGCCGCGGCACCAGCCCGGCACACAACCGACTCCGAGACCCCCGCAGCGGAGGCCGAGTGACATGACAACGAACAGCAGTACAGCCGAGGTCAGCAAGGAACCCAGTCGCGCCGAGGACCGTCAGGGCTTCGACGAGATCACCATCCTCTGGATCTCCGAGGGTATGAGCTGCGACGGCGACACCGTGTCGCTGACCGCCGCCGACCAGCCCTCCATCGAGGACCTGGTGCTCGGCCTGATCCCGGGCCTGCCGAAGGTGAACCTCGTCAACAAGGTGCTCTCCCCGAGCCTGGGCGGCGAGGACTTCCTCGCCCCCTACCGGGCCGCCGTACGCGGCGACCTCGCCCCGTTCATCCTCGTCATCGAGGGCTCGGTCCCCAACCAGAACATCATCGAGGGCGACGGCTACTGGACGTCCTTCGGCAACGACCCGGAGACCGGCGAGCCGCAGCCCCTGAACTGGTGGATCGACCAACTGGCCCCCAAGGCCTGGGCGGTGGTGGCGGCCGGCACCTGCGCCACCTTCGGCGGCATCCACGCCATGTCCGGCAACCCCACCGGCTGCATGGGCCTCGCCGACTACCTCGGCTGGGACTACACCTCGCAGGGCGGGCTGCCCGTCGTCAACGTGCCCGGCTGCCCGATCCAGCCCGAGAACTTCATGGAGACCCTGGTCTGGGTCCTCTACCACGCGGCCGGCTCCGCGCCCCCGCCGCCGCTGGACCACATGCTGCGCCCGCAGTGGCTGTTCGGGAAGACGGTCCACGAGGGCTGCGACCGCGGCTCGTACTACGAGCAGGCCAGCTTCGCCAAGGACTACAACTCGCCCAAGTGCCTGGTCAAGACGGGCTGTTGGGGTCCGGTCGTCAACTGCAACGTGCCCAAGCGCGGCTGGATGGCCGGCATCGGCGGCTGCCCGAACGTCGGCGGCATCTGCATCGGGTGCACGATGCCCGGCTTCCCCGACGCGTTCATGCCGTTCATGGACGAGCCCCCGGGCGGAACCCTGTCGTCCCTGGCCATCAGGCCCTACGGGGCCGTCATCCGCCGTCTGCGCGGCATGACCAACGAGTTGGTCAACCACGAACCCAGGTGGCGCCACAACAAGCGCAAGCTGACCAGCGGCTACGACCCGCACTGGCGGTCCTCGTGAGGCCCGCCGCGCGCACCGGCGCGCACCCCACCACCCACCGGAACACCGACAGCGAGGGGCAGTACCACAGATGACCACCACCGAGGCCCGGCCCACGGAGCGCAAGCCGCCACAACTCGTGGACATGTCCTGGGATCCGATCACCCGGATCATCGGCAACCTGGGCATCTACACGAAGATCGACTTCGCCAACCGGGAAGTCGTGGAATGCCACAGCACCTCGTCGCTCTTCCGCGGCTACTCGGTGTTCATGAAGGGCAAGGACCCGCGCGACGCGGGCTTCATCACGTCCCGGATCTGCGGCATCTGCGGCGACAACCACACCACCTGCTCCGACTACGCGCAGCAGATGGCCTACGGCGTCAAGCCTCCCCCGCTGGCCGACTACATCGTCAACCTCGGCGAAGCGGCGGAGTACATCTTCGACCACACGATCTTCCAGGACAACCTGGTCTTCGTGGACTTCTGCGAGGCGATGGTCAAGTCCACCAACCCCAGCCTCCTGGCCCGCGCCGAGCGCACCGACGCACCCCGCGGCGAGATCCACGGCTACCGCACCATCGCCGAGATCATGCGGGCCTTCAACCCCTTCGAGGGCGAGGTGTACAAGGAGGCCCTGAAGGTCAGCCGCATCACCCGCGAGATGTTCTGCCTGATGGAGGGGCGGCACGTCCACCCGTCCACGCTGTACCCGGGCGGCGTCGGCACCATGCCGCAGCCGACCGCCTTCACCGACTACCTCAGCCGGCTCATGCGGGTCATCGACTTCGTGAAGAAGGCCGTCGCCATGAACGACGACGTCTTCGACTTCTTCTACGAGGCGCTGCCCGGCTACGAGGAGGTCGGCCGCCGCCGCACCCTGCTGGGCTGCTGGGGCGCCTTCCAGGACCCCATGACCGTCGACTACCGCTACGAGACGATGAACACCTGGGGCAAGCAGATGTACGTCACCCCGGGCATCATCGTCGACGGCGAGCTGGTCACCAACAACCTCATCGACATCAACCTCGGTCTGCGCATCATGCTGGGCAGCTCGTACTACGAGGACTGGGTGAACGAACAGCCCTTCGTCACGCACGACCCGCTGGGCAACCCCGTCGACATGCGCCACCCGTGGAACCAGACGACCGTCCCGGTGCCGCAGAAGCGCGACTTCGACGACAAGTACAGCTGGGTGATGAGCCCGCGCTGGTACGACAAGCGGACCGACGCGCACCTCGCCCTCGACACCGGCGGCGGCCCGCTCGCCCGCCTGTGGTCGACCGCGCTCAGCGGCCTCGTCGACACCCCGTACGTCAAGTCCACCGGCCACAGCGTGCGCATCTCGCTGCCCAAGGGCGAGTCGCTGCCGGAGACCACCCTGGAGTGGCGCATCCCGAAGTGGAGCAACACCATCGAGCGCGACCGCGCCCGGCCGTACTTCGTCGCGTACGCGGCCGCGATGGCCCTCCAGTTCCTGGAGGAGGCCATGGGGATGGTGCGCGCGGGCGAGACCAAGGTGTTCGAGAACTACGAGGTGCCCGACGAGGCGATCGGCTGCGGCTTCCACGAGGCCGTGCGCGGCGTCCTCTCCCACCACCTGGTGATCAAGGACAAGAAGATCGCCAACTACCACCCGTACCCGCCCACCCCGTGGAACGCCAGCCCCCGCGACATCTACGGCACCCCCGGGCCGTACGAGGACGCCGTCCAGGGCCAGCCCATCTTCGAGGAGAACGGGCCGGACGACTTCAAGGGCGTCGACATCATGCGCACCGTCCGCAGCTTCGACCCCTGTCTGCCGTGCGGTGTGCACATGTACGTCGGCAAGGGCAAGACGCTGACCACCCTGCACTCGCCGACGTACGGGGCGAACCATGGCTGAGGCCGCCGGCGCGCGGCTGGCCGACCCGGACGTCGAGGCCCGGCTCGCCCGGCTCGACGATCTGCTGGAAGGCCTCGAGTCCGCGCCCGGCCCCACCACCCGCTCCGCCACCGAGGCGGTCGCGCTGCTGACCGAGGTCTACGGCGAGGCACTGGCCCGCGTCATGGACCACGCGGACGGGACGCTGGCCGGGAACCTGGCCGGCGACGAGTTGCTGGGCCATCTGCTGGTCCTGCACGACATCCACCCCGAGCCCGCCGAGCGCCGGGCGGCCCGCGCCGTCGAGCGGCTGCGGCCCGCCGTCCAGGAGCGCGGCGGCGACGTGGAGTGGGCCGGGGTGGAGGGACAGGTCGCCCGGGTGCGCCTGACGGCGGGCGGCGGGTGCGGCTCCGGCTGTGGTGGCGGAGGCTCCGAGGTCACCGACGCGGTCCGCGCGGCGGTCCTCGCCGTGGCTCCCGAGCTGACGGCGGTGGAGCCGCTGCCGAGCACGCCGGCCCCCGCGTTCGTACCGCTGACCACGCTGACGACCCGGGACGCACGGTGACCACCGAAGGGGCCCTGGCCCGCCTCATCCGCTCCTCGGCCGACCGTACGGCGGCGGCCGCGGAGGAGGTGTGCGACCTGTGCGCCGCGCCCCTCGCCGAGGAGCACGCCCACCTCCATGACGCCGGGCAGGAGGAGGTGCGCTGCGCCTGCCGGCCCTGCTCGGTGCTGTTCGCCGAGGCCGGGGCGGGTGACGGCCAGTACCGGCTCGTGCCCCGGCGCCGGCTCCGGCTGCCGCACGTCGACACGGCGGTGCTGGGCGTACCGGTGGGTCTGGTCTTCTTCGTGCCCCGGGCGGACGGCACCGTCACCGCGCAGGGCCCGAGCCCGGCGGGGGCCATGCGGTGGGAGGTGGACGCTGCGGCCTGGCGGGAACTGGCCGGCACGGTTCCACAGCTCGCCACCGTGGAACCCGAGGTGGAGGCCCTGCTGGTCAACACGGTCCACGGTCTCGACCACCACTGGATCGTGCCGGTCGACGACTGCTACCGGATGGTCGCCGTCGTACGCCGGGAGTGGCGCGGCCTCTCCGGCGGCGGCCGGGTCTGGCCGGTCGTCGAACAGTTCTTCGAGGACCTCACCGAGCGGCCATGAGCACGCACTCCGCAGGTCGGAGGCGAGGAAGGAGAGCACCCCATGGGCAGCATCAGAGTGGGCCGGCCCCAGGCGAAGCCCGACACCCCCGGGCACGTCGCCGGCATGCACCAGGGCAACAAGGGACGGTACGCGGAGCAGAAGGGCCACCACGAGGACGGCACCGCCGACGCGCGCCGCTCCACGGGTATCCACTGGAAGCGGCATGACGCCCTCGTGGAGGGCATGCCGAACATCTCGCCGGGATGAGAGCCGGTCTCGGACAGAGCAGGGAGTCGCCGCAATGAAGGTCAAACGAGTACGCAGACCCGTCGCGCGCAGGCGAGGCGGGATGAGCGGACAGCGGGTGCTGAAGGCCGAGGCCGCCCTGGCGGGCGGTCTGGTCCTGGCACTGTTGTGCTGGGAGTGGCCCAGCCTGAGGCGGGAGGCGCGGATCTGGCGGATGGCCGGCGGGTTCCGCGCGGGCAACCGGTATCCGTGATCCGGCCGTGCACGAACTGTCGATCGCGACCGCGATCATCGAGCGGGCCGACGAGCTGGCCCGGGCGGACGGGACGGACGCCGTCTCGACCGTGACCGTCCGGGTCGGCGAACTGGCGGGCGTCGTCCCCGACGCCCTCGGTTTCGCCTTCGAGGTGGCCCGCGACGGCACCGCCCTCGCCGGGGCCACGCTCGTGGTCGAGCAGATCCCCGGACAGGCCTGGTGCGGCCCGTGCGCCGAGGAGTTCCCGGTGGGCATGCCCCCGTTCTTCTGGTGCCCCCGCTGCGATCAGCCCTCCAACGATCTGCGCAGCGGCCGGGAGCTGGAGATCACGGGCATCGAGCCGTCACCGGCCTCCGCATAGCGCGACTGGGCCCCGCCGACACCTTCGGCGGGGCCCACTCGCATGCCCGGTCAGCAGATGCGCGGCAACTGCTCGCCGAGCGGCAGATCCACCACCCGCGTGCCGCCCAGACCGGTGGCGACCACCACCATCCCGGGGTGCTCGGCGACGCACTCGCCGATCAGCGCGGCCCCGGAACCCTGCGGATGGGCGCGCATCGCCGCGAGCACCCCGTCCGCCGCCGACGGGGGCACGAAGGCCACCAGCCGGCCCTCGTTGGCGACGTACAGGGGGTCGAGACCGAGGAAGCCGCAGGCGTTCGCCACCGCGTCCGGCACCGGAACGGCCCGCTCCTGGAGCCGTACGCCGGTCCCGGAGGCTCGGGCGATCTCGTTGAGCGACGCCGCCAGGCCACCCCGGGTGGGGTCGCGCAGCACATGGATGTCCGGTGTGACGGCCAGCATCGCCGCCACCAGATCCGCCAGCGGCGCGGTGTCGCTGGCGACCTCGGCCCCGAACTCCAGCCCCTCCCGCACACTCATGATCGCCACCCCGTGCAGACCGATCGGCCCGCTGACGATCACCGCGTCACCCGGCCGCGCGCGCTGCGGCCGGATGTCCACGCCCTCGGGCACGAGCCCCACCCCGGCGGTGGTGACGTACACCCCGTCGCCGTGCCCGGTCTCGACGACCTTGGTGTCACCGGTGGCGATCGTGACCCCGGCGGCCTCGGCCGCCGCACCCATGGCGCGCGCGATCCGTCCGACGACGGTCAGCTCCACGCCCTCCTCCAGTACGAAGGCGGCGGACAGGTAGGCCGGCCGGGCGCCGCTCATCGCGAGATCGTTGACCGTGCCGTTGACCGCGAGGTCGCCCAGGCAGCCGCCCGGGAAGAACAGCGGCCTGACCACGTACGAGTCGGTGGAGAACGCCAGCCGCGCGCCGCCCAGTTCGAGGACGGCGGAGTCGGCGAGACCTGCCAGGGTGGCGTTGCCGTAGGCGGGGACGAAGACCTGCTCCATCAGCTCCGCCGACAGCGCGCCTCCGCCGCCGTGGCCCATCACCACGACCGGCTGGTCGCGCAGGGGAGCGGGGCAGGTCCAGTTCGCCGGGTCGACGGTGTCGGCGAGTTGTTCAGGCAACGGGGTTCATCTCCTCCCGCGCGGCCCGCTCGGCCTGCGGTGTCGCGGCGTTCATCCGGCGGTACAGGTAGTAGGCCGCGCAGGCGCCCTCGCTGGAGACCATGGTGGCGCCGAGCGGGTTGCGCGGGGTGCAGGTGGTGCCGAACGCCTCGCACTCGGTCGGCTTGATCAGCCCCTGAAGCACCTCGCCGCTACGGCACTCGGCGGGTTCCTCGGTGCGGATCCCGCTGACGTCGAAGCGGTGCTCGGCGTCGTAGGAGCGGAAGGCGTCGGTCAGCCGCCAGCCGCTCAGCGGGATCGGCCCGATGCCGCGCCAGTTCCGGTCGGTGACCTCGAACACCTCCTCGATCATGCGCACCGCTGCCGGATTGCCCTCCTCGCGCACGGCACGCGGATACGCGTTCTCCACCCGGTGCTCACCGCGCTCCAGCTGCCGGACCGCCAGGCGGATGCCCTCCAGGATGTCCAGCGGCTCGAAGCCGGTCACCACCATCGGCACCCGGAACCGCTCGGCCAGCTCCGGGTACTCCGCCATGCCCATCACGCTGCACACATGGCCCGCGGCCAGAAAGCCCTGCACCCGGCATTCGGGCGCCGTCATGATCGCCTCGACGGCCGGGGGGACCCGCACATGGGACACCAGCAGGCTGAAGTTGGTCAGGCCCAGACGCCTCGCCTGGTGCACGGCCATCGCGTTGGCCGGGGCCGTGGTCTCGAAGCCGATCGCGAAGAACACCACCTCCCGGTCCGGGTGGCGGCGGGCCAGCTCCAGGGCGTCGAGCGGCGAGTAGACCACCCGTACGTCGCCGCCCTCGCCCTTGACCCGGAACAGGTCGCGGTCGGTGCCCGGCACCCGGAGCATGTCGCCGAAGGAGCAGAAGATCACGCCGGGCCGCGAGGCGATCTCCAGCGCCTTGTCGATGACCTCCAGCGGAGTGACACAGACCGGGCAGCCGGGGCCGTGGATCAACTCCACCTGCTCGGGCAGCAGCTGGTCGATGCCGTGCCGGATGATCGAGTGGGTCTGACCGCCGCACACCTCCATCAGGGCCCACGGCCGGGTGGCCGTGGCACGGATCTCGTCCAGCAGCCGCCGGGCCAGATCGGGGTCGTTGAACTCGTCGATGTACTTCACGCCGTTCCCGCCTCCTTCGCCGCCTGCTCCCAGGCGTCCCCGAACTCCTCCTCCAGCAGCCCCAGTTCCTCGAACAGCTTCAGCGAGGCAAGGGCCGACTCCTCGTCGAGACGCTGGAGCGCGAAGCCGACGTGCACGATGACGTACTCACCCACCCGCACATCGGAGACGTACTCCAGGCACGCCTGCTTCTGCACTCCGCCGAAATCGATCAGCCCGGTGAGCGGTTCCGCACCGTCGTCGATGGCCACGACCTTGCCGGGCACTGCCAAACACATGGGTCACTCCTCCTGTCGTAGGTGCGCCGCGACCACCAGCTGGCCGAGGGCCAACCCGCCGTCGTTCGGCGGGACTTCGCCGTGGCGGAGAACCGCGAAGCCGTCTTCGGACAGCAGCCGCGCGCACTCCTCCTCCAGCAGCGCGTTGGCGAAGACCCCGCCGCTGAGGGCGACGGCGGCCAGGCCGGTGTCCTGACGCGCACGCCGGCAGATCTCCGCGACGGCCCTCGCCACCGCGCGGTGGAAGCGGGCGGCGAGCACGGGGGCCGGGGTACCGCGCCGCAGATCGGCGACGAGTGCGTTCAGCACGGGCGCCGGGTCGTACGTACCGGCGGCGAAGCCGAAGTCGTAGGCCGAGGTGCCCTCGCCCCAGGCCGAAGCGGCGGCGGCCTCCAGCTCCAGGGCCGCCTGGGCCTCGTACCCCGCGCGATGGCACACGCCCACCAGGGACGACACGGCGTCGAAGAGCCGGCCCATGCTGGAGGTCGCCGCACAGGCCACTCCGCGCGTCAACTGCTGCCGCAGAACGGCAAGTTCGTCGGCCGCGCAGGCGGTCACACTGGGCAGATCCGCGTCCCACGGCAGACCCGCCGCCCACAGCCGGGCCAGGGCCAGCCGGCACGGGTTGGCCACGCCCGCGTCCCCGCCGGGCAGCGGGGCGGGGGCCAGGCGGGCGAAGCGCCGGTAGCCGCTGTAGTCGGCGAGCAGGATCTCGCCACCCCAGACGGTGCCGTCGTCGCCGTAGCCCGTGCCGTCGAAGGCGACGCCGATCACGGGCGCGGTGCCGTCGAGGCCGTGCTGGGCCATCGCCGAGGCGATGTGCGCGTGGTGGTGCTGGACGAAGACGGGCGCGACCCGGTGGGCCCGCCGACGGGCCCACCGCGCGGACTGGTACCCCGGATGCCGGTCGGCGGCGACGAGTTCGGGGGTGATGCCGGTCAGCGCCCGCAGGTGCGCCTCGGCCCGCCGGGCCGCCTCCAGGGTGGTCAGATCACCCATGTCGCCGATGTGCGGGCCGAACCAGGCGTGGTCGCCCTCGCCGAGGCACAGGGCGTTCTTCAGGTCCCCGCCCACGGCGAGTGTCGGCCGCACCGGGATCGGCAGCCGCAGCGGGCGGGGCACGTACCCCCGGGACCGGCGCAGCACCTGCTCGGTGCCGTCGGGGCGTACCCGCAGCAGCGAGTCGTCGCAGGGCGAGGAGATGGGCCGGTCGTGGGCGAGCCAGGCATCGGCCAGACCTGCCAGCCGGGTCAGAGCCTCGTCGTCGTCCGTGACGATCGGTTCGCCGGAGCGGTTGCCGCTCGTCATGACCAGCACACGAGGGCCCGGCGGATCGCCGGGCAGGCCGAACAGCAGGGTGTGCACGGGCGTGTAGGGCAGCATGACGCCGAGGTGCGGGCTGCCGGGACAGACGCCGGGCGCGAGGCCCGCCCGCTCCGCTCGCCGCCGCAGCAGGACGATGGGGCGGCGCGCGCCGGTGAGGGCGGCCAGTTCAGCCGTGGAGGGGGCGGCGATCCGCCGTACGGCGTCGAGGTCCGCGCACATCACCGCGAACGGCTTGCCACCGCGCGCCTTGCGGGTGCGCAGCGTCTCGACGGCCCGCGCGTCGGTGGCGTCACACGCCAGGTGGTAGCCGCCGAGGCCCTTGACGGCGACGATCCGCCCGGCGGCCAGCAGCGCCCGCGCAGAGGCCAGCGCGTCGGCGTCCCGCGCCGGGCGGACATCGCTGCCCGAGGCGGGCACCAGGCGCAGCCGGGGGCCGCAGTCGGGGCAGGCCACCGGCTGGGCGTGGAAGCGCCGGTCGCCGGGATCGCCGTACTCCCGGGCGCAGCCGGCACACATCGGGAAGCCGGCCATGGTCGTGACCGCCCGGTCGTACGGCATGCCCGTGGCGATGGTGAAGCGGGGCCCGCAGTGGGTGCACGTGACGAACGGGTGCCGGTGGCGGCGGTCGGCCGGGTCGGCCAGTTCCCGCAGGCAGTCGGGGCAGGTCGCCGTGTCGGGCGGGAGGAGGGTGCGGCCGGGGGAGCCGTCGGAGGAACGGATGCGGAACGTGTCGTCGGCGCCGCTGACCGGCAGGTCCTCCAACCCGACACCGGTGACCGTGGCCAACGGCGGCGGCTGCTGAGCCAGCCGGTCGCAGAACTCGGCGATGCCCTGCGGCGGTCCCTGCACCTCGATGAGGACACCGCTCGCCGTGTTGCTCACGAACCCCGCGAGCGCGAGATCGGTGGCCAGCCGGTGCACGAAGGGGCGGAACCCCACGCCCTGCACCGTGCCGCGCACGGTGACGCGGCGGCGCACCGCCTGAGCGGCGGGGGCCGTCACGGGACGAGGCCGGCTTCGGCGCCCTCGTGGGAGTGGGAATGGGAGTGCGGCCTGGGTGCCAGGGGAGGCCGGTGCACGGCGGCCCCGTCCCGTACGGCGAGCACCCGCTCCAGGAGGGTGTCGACACCGTCGTCGGTCCGGGCACAGGAGAACAGCAGCTCCACCCCGGGATTGACGCGCTGTACGTTGGCGGCGAACGCGGCCTGGTCGAACCCGGCGGGCCCGGCCAGATCGATCTTGGTGAGCACCACCAGATGGGCGGACCCGAAGGCCGTCGGGTACTTCAGCGGCTTGTCCTCGCCCTCGGTCACCGCCATGAGTACGATCCGCAGGCTCTCGCCGAGGTCGTAGGAGGCAGGGCAGACGAGGTTGCCGACGTTCTCGACGAACAGCAGCGAGGTGTCCCCGGGCAGCCAGCTCTCCACATGGCCGCGCAACTGCCGCGCCTCCAGATGGCACAGACCGTCCGTCAGCAGCTGCTTGACGGGGGCTCCCGAACGGGCGAGCCGGTCGGCGTCGTTCTCCGTCGCCAGGTCGGCGGTGAGCGCGGCCACCGGAAGGCCCCGCTCCACCGCCCTGGCCAGCACCCGACCGAGCAGCTCCGTCTTGCCGCTGCCCGGGCTGGACAGCAGGTTGACCACGCTCACGCCCCGCCGGGCCAGCTCCTCGCGCAGCCCCGCGGCCAGGGAGTCGTTCTTCGCCAGGACGGCCTGGGTGACCTCGTCCACGGAATCGCACATGGGGCCGCTCCTCGCGGTCGGTAGGGCATCGGTAGGGAAATCAGTCCGCTACCGATCCTCCGCGCCGCCGCTCACCGTGCCCGGCAGCCCGGCCGACGACAGGGCGGTGGATTCGTCCGGGCGGCTCAACGGGGGCATGGCCGCCGGGTCGGAGAGCAGCACCGGAACCATGGTGTGCAGCGCTTCGACGGCCCGCCCGACCGCCTCGCGCACCGTCGCGCTGATGCCCGGCGCGATGTCCTCGTCGGCGGGTGTCCTCAGCTCGGGCTCGCAGGCGAGGACGAGGACGCGCGGCAGCGGCTCGTCGCCCAGGTGGGCGGCCAGGGCGAGGACCTTCGCCGGGTCCATGCCGTGCGCCTCGGGCGGGGCGCCCGCCGTGCCGCCGTCCGGCAGGTCCGGCTCGACCAGCGACAGGGTGCCGGGCTCGTGCCCCCGTACCGCCGCGTCCACCAGGACGGCCGTGTCGTAGCCGTCGAGCAGTTCGTACGCCAGGTCCATCCCGCGGATGCCGAAGTCCCGCACCCGCACCTGAGGCGGCAGCGGGTTCCGCTCCAAGGCGCGGATCACCTCGGGGCCGAAGGCGTCGTCCGCGAGGAAGATGTTGCCGACACCGGCGACGAGCAGCCGCGCACTCATCGCGCACCCGCCAGCGGCCTGGGGGAACCGGTCGGGAGCTTGCGGACGAAGGCGGACCGCAGCGCGTGGTACGGCGCGTCCCGGTCGAAGAGGATGGCGCGCATGCGGGCGAGTTCGGTCCGCCGGTATTCGGCGAGGGGGCGCTGGAGCTCGTCCGCGTGACGGGCCGTCGTCTTGACGGTGATCCGGGTCGCCAGGTCGGGGTCGTCGGCGAGTGCCGCGGCCAGCCGCTCGACCTCGGCCGTGAACTCCTGTGCCCGGGCGGGCACCAGACGGTCCACCAGCCCGATCCGCTCAGCCGTCGCGGCGCTCACCGGCAGCGCCTGGCTCGTCAGCCGCTCGGCCGTCTCGGCTCCCACCCGGCGCGGCAGCGAGTACGTCCAGTACTCCGAGCCGTACAGGCCCATGTTGCGGTAGTGCGGATTGAGGACGCCGCCCGTGCGGCACCAGACCTCGTCCGCGGCCAGGGCGAGCATGACGCCGCCGGCCGCCGCGTTGCCGCCGAGCGCCGCCACCACCAGCCGGTCGGTGGTGCGCAGCACGGCTTCGACCAGGTCGTTCATGGCGTTGAGGTTGGACCAGGACTCGCCTGCCGGGTCGCTCGACGCCTCGATGACGTTGAGATGGATGCCGTTGGAGAAGAAGTCGCGGGCGCCGCCGAGCACCAGCACCGAGGTGGGGCGGCTGAGCGCGTACCGGTAGGCGGCGAGCAGCCTGCGGCAGTGGGTCGTGCTCATCGCCCCGCCGGGGAACGAGAAGGTCACGAAGCCGACCGCACCGTGCTGCCGGTAGCGGATGTCGGTCCAGGTCGTGCGGTCCGGGGGCAGTTCGAGCGGGGCGGCGATCTCGGGCAGCCAGTGCGGGCGGTCGCTCGAGTTCGGCAGGCCGTGGGATCCGGGCGGGGCCGGGAAGGTGGCGAGGACGGAGGCCGCCGGGCGGCGGAACGGCGCCGGGTCGCCCGAGCTCTTGCGGGGGCGCAGCTCCGGGATCCACACCGCGCCGTCCCGGGTGGCCCGGCACACCGCGCCGGACCGGGTCGCGAGCAGCTCCCCGGGCTCACCCCGCAGCCGGTCCTCGGGGTGCCCGCCGTGCAGGAACACCTCCCGGCCGCAGAGCTCGTCCCGGACGCCGGGCTGCGAGTCGGCCCCGCGGAGCTTGCGCAGCACCGTGGCCGTGCTGTCCCGCTCCCAGTCGATCCGCCGCTGCTCCTGGCGGAAGAAGTCCCGCCACACCACGTTGATCCCGGGCTCGCTCTGCGGGCGTGGTTTGTACGAGCCGTCGGCGTAGCGCCGCACGGCCTGGAGTACCGCGGCTGTCGCGGCGTCGGCGACCTCGTTGCGGTACATGTCGCTCTTGCCCACCGGCGGCACGGGGAAGACCCCGTCCGCCCACACGTCGCCCGCGTCCATCGCCGCCTCGGCCTGAAGCACCGTCACGCCCCATTCGGGCGACTCCCCGGCGATCGCCCAGTCCAGGGAGGACGGCCCCCGGTCGCCGGGTGGTCCGGGGTGCACGATGAGGCAGGTGTGCTGCTGCCACACATCCTCCGGCAGGGCCGACTTCAGCATCGGGGCGACGACCAGGTCCGGGCGCACCTCCTGTACGGCGGCCCGGACCGCGTCGGCGCCGTGCGAGGCGAGGACGACGTCGACCCGGTGTCCCTCATCCGACAGTTCCGCGTACACACGCTGGGACAGGCTGTTGAACGCGCTGACGACGAGCAAGATGTCCATGACATGGCATGCTCGCCGCTCGGACGAGGGCCGAGAAGGACCACCGCGGCGTTTCGCGGCCCTCGTCCGCTTCCGGGCTACTCTCCCGACGGTGCCGTCAGCGGGACCCCCAGGCCCACCGGAGTGCCGAAGTTCGGCGTACGGTCGGCGTTCCAGGTGAACTTCTGTGCTCTGGTCATGCCCAGTGTGTACCTGTACGTCACCGTGGACGACGAGGGGTGGCCCAGCACGCCGAGCACATCGAGGACGGACAGATCCGCTCCCTCTGTGGGCCGGCTGGGGGCACCCTCACGCGGGTGATCGGGGAACGAGTTCCCGTTCGATGAACCGGTTGAGGTGGTGCCGTGCCTGCTGAGTGGTCAGGGGCGGTGCCTGGCGCAGGCGTTGCAGGGCGAGGCCGTCGGCGAGGGCGGCGAAGCGGGCCGTGAAACCGTCGAGGTCGTCACCGCTGAACTCGCCGTCGGCGACGCCCCGTTCGGCCAGGGCACGGATCTGCCGGTGCCAGGCCGCGTACCGGTCGGCCTGCCCCCGAGCGAATGCCTCGTCCGTGCTCTGCTCGCCCACGTGCCAGAAGTCGAACCACATCCGCCAGTGCCGGTCGGTGTCCTCGGTGAACAGCGCGTCGACGAGCAGTCTGAGCGCCTCGGCCCCGCTGGTCGCGTGCTCGGCGGCCTCGCTGAGCGCCGCGTAGTACTGCTCGATGTGCAGCACCATGGCCTCGGAGAGGACCTCCTGCACACTGTCGAAGTGGTAGGTGACCGTGCCGACGGACACCCCGGCCGCGGCCGCCACGTCGCGCACGCCGACCGACTTGTAGCCGCGCTCCGCGATCAGCGGCACGGCCGCGTCGACGATGAGACGCCGCCGCACCTCGGTGGGCTGCCGGGTCCGGTCGCGGGCGGCGACGGCACGGCGCGGGCTCTTCGCGCCCTGCCGCGGCTGCTCGGCGCCCGTCATCCCGACGTCCTCGGGGTGGTGCGGTGCCATGCGCGCTCGGCCACTGTCTCTCCGTTCCCCCGTGCCTCGATACGGCTGTCCATGATGAACTCCGCGGCCGTGGCGCGCAGCTCGGTCCGGGCCATGATCTCAGCGTCCCAGTCGTCCCCGCGCCGCAGCCGGATGCGCCACTCGGAGACGGCTCGCGCCGACAGCGGGTCGTCGGTGCGGATGGTGTAGGTCTCGCGGGCGCTCTCCTCGTAGCGCAGCCCGTCCGGGTAAGTCCGGGACCCCCCGTAGCCGGGGTCGACCTCCAGGGTCCACTCGCCCTTGGCGACGTCGTGCGTGACCAGCCGCTCGGGGCGGGGGTCCGGGGGAGTGTCGTACGTGACCGGCATCGGTACCGCCTGCTCCGGCTCCTCGAAGCGGACGGCGACCTCGTCGGCGCCCTCGCGCACGGGCAGCAGGACCGCGCTGCCGGCCGGGACGACATACAGCGCCCCGCGTTCGCCGTGCGGCCACACCCAGGGCCAGTACGTGTCGGAGACGGCGACACGGACGCGGTGGCCGGGCGGGAAGGCGTAGCCGATGCCGTTGAGCTCGAACTCGACGTCCTCGTACGTCCCCGGAGTCCATTCGACGGCGTGTTCGCGGCCCTTCCTGCTGAGCAGGTTGAGCACGCCCCGGGTGACGAGCGTGGACGAGCCGTCGGGAGCGACATCGCACACGCGCGCGATGACATGGGCCCGCGGGGTGTCGCTGTCGAGGCGGAGCCGGACACGCGGCCGGCCGAGGATCTCCACGCGCCGGTCCAGGGGCGCGGAGTCGAAGCAGACGGACCTGCCGTCCTCCTCGCGCTGGTCGGGCGGCAGGTCGGCGGCGTTGCCGAACGGGAAGAAGCGGCCGGCGTCGAGGCCGGTGTGCTGCGGGGAGCGCACGAGGACCGGGTCACGGCCCTCGCCGAGCGGCCGGGTGTCCCAGGTGACGTCCGGGCTGGGCCACTCGGCGTCGCTCACCCAGCGGCCGGGCATCTCCTCGTGCCTGGGGGAGGGCGGTACGGGGTCGTTCAGCCAGGCGCGCAGCAGCGGCTCCGCCATGACGCCCGTGTCGGTGTCCTTGAGGTGCTGGTCCCACCAGCGCAGGGTCTCCTGGAGGAACCCGATGGCCGGGCCGGGCGGCAGTCCGCGGTCGGGGTACTGGTGCGACCAGGGGCCGATGATCCCCCGCACCCGTTCGCCGGGGAGGTGCTCCACGAGTCGCAGCACGGTGTCCCGGTACGGGTCGTTCCAGCCGCCGACCGCGAGGACGGCCGCGTCGATCGCCGTGTAGTCCTCGCAGACGCTGCCGTGCCGCCAGTAGTCGTCCCGCTGCTGGTGCTCCAGCCAGGTGTGCAGAAAGGGTTCGAGCGAGTCGAGGCGCTCGCGCCACATCGGCAGCCAGCGGTCCGCGCCGACGTTCGAGGGGTCCGGCGGGCGTGCGGTGAAGGCGAGCATGGTGCCGGCCCAGGCGAGCATGTCGATGCCGAGGACGGCGCCGCCCGTGTAGTGCACGTCGTTGTCGTAGCGGTCGTCCGTGGAGCAGACCGTCACGACCGCCTTGAGCGGTTCGGGGGCGAGGGCGGCGATCTGGAGGGAGTTGAAGCCGCCCCAGGAGATGCCGAACATCCCGACCTTGCCGGTGCACCAGGGCTGCGCGGCAAGCCAGTTGACGACGTCCACGCCGTCCGCGAGTTCCTGGGCGTCGTACTCGTCGCCGGGCCTGCCCTCGCTGTCGCCGTGGCCGCGGACGTCGACCCGGACGGAGGCGTAGCCGTGACCGGCGTACCAGGGGTGGCGCTGGGCGTCGCGCGGAGCGGTCCAGTCGCTCTTGCGGTACGGCAGGTACTCGAGCAGCGCGGGCACGGGGTCCGACTCGGCGTCGGCCGGGCGCCAGATCCGGGCGTGCAGGCGGGTCGTGCCGTCCCGGGTGGGGATCCACACGTCCTCGCGGACGACCTGGCGTTCGAACCGGTCGCGGTACTTCACGAAACTCCTTCTGCGACGGGGGCGGTCGGGTTGTCGTCGGGGGTGCCGGCGGGCCGCCAGCGGCGGACGCGGTGGCCGGCGCCGTGGTCGGTCCACATCTCGCCCTCCTGGGCCGTGTCGGCCCAGTCGGGGGCCGCCTCGACCGGCGGTTGTGCGTCGGGGTCGGGTTCGAGGGCGGCCGCCATCAGCTGCCGTGTGTACGGGTGCCGGGGATCCGAGAAGACGGCTTCCGTCGGGCCCTCCTCGACGACGACACCGCCGCGCAGGACGACGACGCGGTCCGCGATGCCGCGCACGACGGCCAGGTCATGGCTGATGAACAGACAGGCCAGGTCGCGTTCCCGGCGCAGGTCGTCGACCAGGTGCAGCACATCGGCCTGGACGGAGACGTCCAGCGCGGTGGTGATCTCGTCGGCGATGAGGACGTCCGGTTCGCCCGCCAGCGCCCGTGCGATGCCGATGCGCTGCCGCTGACCGCCGGAGAGCTGGGCGGGCAGCCGGTCGGCGAAGGCCGGGTCCAGCCGTACGTCGGCGATGAGCCGCCGGGCCCGCTCGGCCGACTCCGCCCGGCCGCCGGCCGTGCCGAAGAACCGCAGCGGACGCCGGATGGCGTCACCGACCGAGCGCCGGGGGTTGAGCGAGGTGTCCGCGTTCTGGAAGACCAGTTGCACCCGCCGCCGCAGGGACATCGGCCGCCGCTGCGCGGGCCGGGCCAGATCGCCCGACTCGTGGGTCATGGTGCCACCGGACGGGGCCCGCAGCCCCGCGAGGGTCCAGGCCAGCGTGGACTTGCCGCTGCCCGACTCGCCTACGAGAGCCAGGACCTCACCGCGCCGGACCTCGAAGGAGACTCCGTCCACGGCACGGGAGCTGCCGTAGTCGACGGTGACGTCCCGGGCCGAGACGGCGACCCGCGCGTCCTCGGGCACCACGGCTCTCGGGCGGATCTCGCGCTCGCCCGTCTCCCTGACGAGGGCGAGACCGGCGTCGTCCAGCCGCGGCACGCTCGCCAGCAGCCGCTTCGTGTACGGCTCCCGGGGCAGCGCGAACAACTCCCGCGTGGGCGCCGACTCCACCACCCGGCCCGACTTGAGCACACACACCTCGTCGGCCAGGTGCGCCACGACGCCAAGATCGTGACTCACCAGCACGGCCGCCAGGCCCAGTTCGTCGCGCAGGGCGGCGATCAGGTCCAGCACGCCCCGCTGGGTGACGACGTCCAGGCCGGTCGTCGGCTCGTCGAGGACCAGCACCTTGGGACGGGCGGCGATCGCCATGGCGAGGGCGACGCGCTGCTGCTGGCCGCCGGACAGCTCGTGCGGATAGCGGCGGGCCAGCTCGGCGGGGCGCGGCAGCCGGACCTGGTCGAGCAGATCGGTGACGGGGATGTCGCCGCCCGCCTCCGCGATCTGCCGGCCGACGCGCATGGACGGGGTCAGCGCCTGGCCCGCGTTCTGGGCGACCATGGCGACCGTCCGGCCGCGCAGCCGCCGCAGCTCGGGAGCGGACAGGGCGAAGACGTCCTGTCCGTCCACCGTCACCGAACCGCCGGTGACCTCGGAGCCGTGCCGCAGATGCCCGAGCAGGGCCGCGGCGAGGGTCGACTTGCCGCTGCCGGACTCGCCGACCAGCGCGAGGGTCCGGCCCGCTGCGGCCTCGACCGACACCTCGTGCACCACGGGTACCTGACGGCCCCCGGAGCGGTAGGCCACGGACAGGGAGTTCACGGAGACGAGCGGGGTCATCAGGAGCCCTCCCTGATCCGGTCGACGCCCCAGGCCTTGGAGAGGCCGTCGGCCGCGAGGTTGAGTCCGATCACGAGCGTGGCCAGGGCGATGATCGGCGCGACGCTCGCCATCGGCACGACGGTGATGGCGGTGCGGTTCTCGGCGACCATCAGTCCCCAGTCCGGCGTCGGCGGGTCGGCTCCGAAGCCCAGGAAGGACAGCGAGGAGATCAGCAGCACGACCCAGGAGGCACGCATCGCGAACTCGACGCACACGACGTCCACGATGTTCGGCAGGACCTCCCGGCGCAGGATCGACCAGGTGCCCTCCCCGCGGGCCCGGGCGGCGGTCACATAATCGGCGGGCACCACCGCGAGGGCGGCCCCGCGCACCACCCGCACCACCTGCGGGACGAACACGACGGCGACGGCGAGGACGATGACGGCAGGTCCGGTGCCGAGCGCGGTCACGACCACGAGCAGCGCCAGCACCGCCGGTATGGCCAGCACGGCGTCCAGCACCCGCCCGATCAGGTCGTCGAACCAGCCGCCGCGCAAGGCGGTCCCGCAGCCGATGACCGTGCCGAGGGCGACGCTCACGACGGTGGCGGCGACGGACACGCCGAGCGCGTACCGGCCGCCGTACAGGACACGCGCGAGGACGTCGCGGCCGTACTGGTCGGTGCCCGCCCAGTGCTCCCCGCCCGCACCGAGCAGGGCCTGCGAGGCGTTGCCCGCGATCGGGTCGTAGGAGGTGAGCAGCGGGGCCAGCAGCGCGATCACGACATGGACGGCGACGATCGCGAGCCCCACGACGGCCGCGCGCGAGGAGCGCAGGGTGCGCCACGCACGGGCGGCGCGCGGGGCCGGGGCGTCGGCCCGGACGGTGTCGACCGTGGTCATCGGGTCCTCCCTCGGGTGCGGAGCCTGGGATCGAGGGCCATGGCGCCGAGGTCGGCGGCGAGGTTGCACGCGACGTAGACGACGGCGCTGATCAGGGCGATGGCCTGGATGACGGGCAGGTCCCGGTTCTGCACCGAGGAGAGCATCAGCTTGCCGATGCCCGGATAGTTGAAGACGTTCTCGACGACGGCGACGCCGCCCAGCAGCCAGGCCACGTTGAGCGCGATCACGTGCAGGACCGGCAGCAGGGCGCTGGGCAGGGCGTGCCGGGTGACGACCCGCCAGGTGGACAGGCCCTTGAGGCGTGCGGTGGTGACGTACTCGCTCGCCATCACGTCGATCACCGAGGTGCGGGCCATGCGGACGATGTAGGCGGCCATCACCACCGCGAGGGCGAGGGCCGGGAGCCACACGGCGGGCAGCAGCTGGCCGACCGTGGCGTCGGGGCCGTAGAGGACGACCGCGGGGAACCACGGCAGCGCGACCGAGAAGCACAGCACGAGGACGGTGGCCACGACGAACTCGGGGACGCTCATGCCGACGAGACTGACCGTCGAGATGAGGTGGTCGGGCCAGCGGTCGCGGTAGAGCCCGGCGACGATGCCCAGCAGCAGTGAGCCGGTCACCGCGAACAGGATCGTGAGGCCGGCGATGAGCATGGAGTTGCCCAGATACTGGGTGACTTCACCGCCGACAGCCGTCCCGGAGACCAGGGACGTGCCGAAGTCGCCGTGCAGGGCACCCCACATCCAGTCGCCGTAGCGTTCGAAGGCGGGCCGGTCGAGGCCGAGGCTGCCGCGCAGCTCGGCCACCGCCTCCGGGGTCGCGTCCTTGCCGAGGACCTGGGTGGCGACGTCCCCGGGCAGGGCCTGGACGGCGAGGAAGACCAGCAGCGAGGAGAGCAGCAGCGTGCCGAGCGCGGCCGCGATCCGGCGGGCGACGAAAGAGAGCATGGTCAGGCCCCCTTCAGGCCGATGCCGAGGTAGTCGAACTCGAAGCCGTGCTCGGCGTAGCCGCGCACCTTGCGCGAGATGCCCACGAGCCGGTCGGCGAACATCGGGGTCATCGCACCGCCCTTGTCGATCACCCAGGTCTGCGCCTCGCCGTAGAGGTCACGGCGCCTGGCGTCGTCGGTCTCGGCCCGCGCCCGGTCGAGCAGCGCGTCGAAGCCCTGGTCGGACCAGGCGGTCTCGTTGTACGAGGACCCGCTGCGGAAGACCTGGTTGAAGAGCTGGTCGACGGGCCGGCCGGTGTACCAGTAGGTGGCCATCAGCGGCTGCTTCATCCAGATCTGTGTGTAGTACGAGTCCGCCGACGCCGTCTTGACGCGGATCCGGATGCCGGCCCGCTTCGCCGACTCCTGGTAGGCGAGCGCCATGGGCGTGAAGAGGGGGTCGTACGCGGAGGTGTACAGGTCGACGGCCAGGTCCTCGTGGCCCGCCTTCCGCAGCAGGTACCGGGCCTGCTCCGGATCGTGCTCGGGGTGCGCGGCGATGTGCGCCGGGTCGTCCGGAGGCACCGGGTTGTCCCAGCCGGGCCTGCCCGCGCCCTGCAGCGCGGCCTTCACGATGTGCTCGGGGTCGTAGGCGAGCTTCATGGCCCGGCGGACCCGGACGTCGGTGAAGGGCTTGTCGGTGGTGAGCATCGGCAGCACGTACCACTGGCCGTTCTTCACCCGGGCGATGGTGGCGCGGTCGGAGGCGGCCACGACCCGGGCGGTCGCGAAGTCCAGATTGGTCTGGGACAGCAGGTCGACCTGCCCGGCGAGCAGGGCGTTGGAGCGGGCGGACATGTCCGCGACCGAGTAGAAGGCGATCGCGTCGAGCACCGGACGGCCCGCCCAGTGGTCCCGGTACGCGGTGACGCGGCCGGGGCCGGCCGGTGCGAAGGACTCCAGCTTGAAGGGGCCGGTGCCGATGCCGGTGCGGCCGATGGACTTCCCGCTGCCCTCGGGGACGACGTAGCAGTTGTAGTGCGTGAGCAGGCTCGGGAACTCGGCGTTCGGCGACTTCAGCGGCACCACGAGGGTGTGTGCGTCGGGGGTGCGCAGCCGCCCGGGGTCGACGAGCGGGGCGAGGACGCCGGCCTGCGGGGACGCCGTCGCCTTGTCCAGGATGTGCCGCAGCGTGTAGGCGGCGTCGGCGGAGGTGAAGACCCGGCCGTCGTGGAAGGTGACGCCCTTGCGGAGCCGGAAGGTCCAGGTGCGCGCCGCGCCGTCCGGTTCCCAGGACTCGGCGAGGTCGGGAGCCACCTCGCCGTCCGTGCCGATGCGGACCAGCCGGTTGTAGAGGGCGCCCAGGTATTCGTAGGCGGACAGGGAGCTCGCCGGGTCGAGGGTCTCCGCGTCGGAGGCGGGCGGACGGGCGATCCGCAGGGTCCCGCCGCGGTCGGGCGCGCCGCGCTGGGCGACGGCCGGCAGGACGGGTGCGGCGGTGGCGCCCGAGCAGCCGGTCAGCAGCCAGGACGCGCCGAGCGAGGCCGCACAGGCGGTGCCCGCGGCTAGCACCGAGCGGCGCCCTGGGTGATGCGTGCCGGACATGAACCGACCTTCCCTGTCGCTATTCGTACGCTGAACGATTGAGTGAATTCCGTGAACGATAGCGAGCAGGCGGTTTCAGGCCAACCCTTCGGCTGTGAAGAAGTCGTTACAAACGCAACGGCGGCCCCGGGGGGCGGGGTGAGCCGGGCCGGATGTCCGGCCGCCTTGCCCCCTCCGTGTGCCTGACGCAGGCTGGTCCTATGGCTGAGCAAGCCGGCCCTACGCTGATCACGTCCGTCCAGCGGGCCATGCGTCTGCTGGAGGCGGTCAGCGCGCACGAGAACGGCGCCCCGGCGAAGCAGCTGGCGCGGGAGACGGGCCTGCCCCTGGCCACCGCCTATCACCTGCTGCGGACACTGGTCCACGACGGGTACGTGCGGAAACTGGACGACGGCGGGTTCGTCCTCGGCGACAAGCTGCAGACGCTGAAGTCCACCGGCCGTGCCCAGGCGCTGCTGAACCGGGTCCGGCCCACGCTCGCCGCGCTGCGGGACGAGCTCACGTCCGCCGCCTACCTCACCTTCTACGAGGACGGCGAGATCCGGGTCGCCGAGATCGTCGACGGCCCCGGGACGCCCCGTGTCGACCTCTGGGTGGGCTTCGAGGACGCGGGGCACGCGACCGCGCTCGGCAAGTCCGTGCTGCGGGAACTGGACGTCGAGGCCCGCAAGGACTACCTCTCCCGCCACCAGCTCGCCGACCTCACGCCACGGACGATCACCAGCCTGCCGGAGCTGCTCCGGCGGCTGGAAACCGCCCCCATGGCCCCGGCCGTCACGGACCTGGAGGAGTACTCCCTCGGCACGGTCTGTGTCGCCGTCCCGGTCTACAGCGGCGACACCATCGGTTCCCTCGGCGTCTCACTCCCGGTGAACCGGCTCTCCCGGCTGTCGGAGGCCCGGGAGCGGCTGCTGCCGACCGCGAGCCGGGTGACCCGGAGCCTCTCGCTCACTATCTGAAAATCCGCTTCTTGCCGGTGCCCCAGGCCACCCCTTTTTCTGGATGAAACAGACATTTCAGGGGTGCGCTTCCAGACCCGCGCCCCGCGCACAGGTGAGGGACCCGGATACAAACATGAGCCATGCGCGTGACCTTGGTGCCGACCACCGGCCTGCGGGGCCGTCCAGCAGCCGAGTGGCCGGTGCCGGGGATTCGGCCCGCAGGCGCGCCCTGGCGCAGCTGGCCGCCGGTATGCCCGTGCTGCCCGTACTGGTCGTCACAGCCGTCCTGCTCGCCGATCTCGCCGTCGGCGCCGGGATGATCTGGCTGCCCCTGCTCGCCGCCGGTCCCGCCCTCGCGGCCACGACCAACGGGCCCCGCGGTGTCGTCTGCGTGGGCGTCCTCGCCGCGGTGCTCGGCGCGCTGCTCGGCGTCCGGGACGGCGTTCCGAGCCGTGAGCTGGCCGCGGTGCTGTCGGCCCTGATGGCCGTCACGCTCGCGAGCGGCCTGGCCAGTGTTCTGCGCGGGCGCCGCGAACGGGTGCTCGCGGCCGTCCGCTCGGTCGCGGAGACCGCCCAGCACGCGCTGCTCAGGCCCGTACCGGCGAACGTCGGTCCCTTTCAGGTGGCCGTCCGCTACAGCGCAGCGGCCGCCGAGGCCCGCATCGGCGGCGACCTCTACGCCCTGATACCCACCCGGCACGGGGTGCGGCTGATCGTCGGCGATGTGCGCGGCAAGGGACTGCCCGCCGTGGGGACGGCCGCGCTGGTGCTGGGTGTCTTCCGTGAGGCCGCCCATGACGAGGCCGACCTGCTCGCCGTGGTCGAGAGGATCGAGCGCAGCCTGGCGCGCAATCTCGGCCACGACGACTTCGTGACCGCCATCGTCGCCGGATACCCGGAGCCCGGACAGCTGGAGGTCGTGAACTGCGGGCACACGCCCCCGCTGCTGGTGAGCGCCTCGGGGAGCGTCACACCCGTCGAGCCCGACCTGCCGTCCCCGCCCCTCGGACTGCGCGCCCTCGCCGGCCACGCACCCGGCCTCCAGTCGCTCCCGTTCGCCGACGGCGACCAGCTGCTCCTCTACACCGACGGCGTCACCGAGGCCCGCGACCACGGCCGGACCTTCTACCCGCTCGCCGAAGGGCTGGAGCGCCATGTCTCCCACGAGCCGGCCCGCACCCTCGGCGCACTCCACGACGAACTGCTGGCCCACGTCGGCGGACGGCTCCACGACGACGCGGCCCTGCTCCTGATCCGCAAGCCGACCGCGTCCGAGGCGGACGTCGCGGCGGCGATCGAGCCGGGCAATACGGCTCAGGTTCCGGTGTGCGAGGCGGGGTGCCGGTGACGCTCGTCGCGTGACCGGAGGCGGCGTGCCTGCTGACGGCCCCAGGTCTGGCCGGGCACTTCGACGCAACGGTGGGTCAGCAGGCACAGGGGCAGCAGCACGGCGAAGAACGCCATCTCCAACGCGAGACTGTCCTGCCGCCGTCGGCCCATCGTGCCGTCGATCACCGCCAGCAGCACGGGGTGCACCAGATAGACCGAGTAGCTGATCGTTCCCAAGACGGTCAGTATCCGGGGTACGCGCCGGCGGCGCGACCACAGTCCGGCGCCGAAGGTGAGCACGGCCAGCAGGAACGCGACGATCCAGCCGCGCCGCGTGAAGTGGTTGCCGTCGCCGTAGCGGTGGGCACTCCCCACGGCACAAGCGACCACGAGGACGGCAGTAACGGCCGCAGCGCGCCAGGTGCTCCGACCATGCTCGGCACGGTGGACGGCGGTGCCGAGGAACATCACGGCGAGAATCACCAGACCCTCCCACAGCGGGACCGTGCCGTTGAACAGGACCAGGACGAACGCCAGGACCCCGCCCAGCACACCCCCGAGCACCCGCAGTGCGGGTGAGCCGGAACTCGCGCAGCCGATGGCGACCACCATGGCGATCGAGACAAACGCGATCAGTGGGCCGGTGCCTACGACGCCGGACAGGGCGGAGACCGGCAGTACGACCCCCGCCGCCACGCTCACGGCGGCGAGCCCGGCCAGGACGACCGAGACCGCCGAGGACCGCTGGTGCAGACGGACCGTGAACAGGGCGACGACCAGCAGGTAGAAGGACATCTCGTACGAGAGCGTCCACAGGACGAGCAGGAGATTGGGCGTCCCCAGCAACTCCTGGAGCATCGTGGTGTGGGCGACCGCCACGGCGACGGCGCCCTGCTCACCGAAGTCACGCAACTCCGCGACGCCTATGAGGCCGAGGGCGAAAAGCACGGCGACGACGGCTGCCCACAGCGGATACACGCGGAAGATCCGTCCGATCCAGAACGTCCGGACACAGCCCCGGCGCTCCAGCGAGGCGGGGATGATGTAGCCGCTCACCAGGAAGAACACCATGATCCCGTAGCGGCTGGTGTTGAACTCGGGCATCAGCTCCCGCCGGAGCTCCGGCATGAAGGTGTACGACGAGTGGTCGAACACCACGACGAGTGCGGCGATGCCGCGCAACGCGTCCAGCCAGCCCAACCGCGAGGGATGCGTCGGGACGGCGGGGACGAGGGGTGGGGATTCCATGCGGCCGAGTTCAGCGGCTGGATCATTGTTCGGCAGTACCGTTCTGGCGGCCTGACAATGAGCGGGCCGGAGGGGGTGTGGGCGTGGCGGGGCGGCATGAGGTGCCGGTGGATCCGGCGGCGGGTCCGGTGCAGCGGTTCGCGTTCGAGTTGCGCAAGCTTCGGGCGGAGGCGGACGGCATCACCTACCGGGCGCTGGCCCGGCGGGCGGGCTACTCGGTGACCACGCTGTCCCAGGCGGCAGGAGGTGAGCGGCTGCCGACGCTGCCGGTGGCCCTCGCCTATGCGCAGGCGTGCGGCGGAGACCTGGCGGAATGGGAGGCCCGGTGGAAGGAGGCGGTGGAGGAGTCCGCCCGTGACGACTCCCAGGACGACGACCGATCCCTCACCCCGTACCGGGGGCTGGCACGGTTCGAGCCCGGGGACAGCGGCCTGTTCTTCGGCCGGGAACAGCTCACCGCCGACCTGGTCGAGCTGTTGCGCCGACGGCGGTTCGCCGCGGTCTTCGGCCCCTCCGGCAGCGGCAAATCCTCTCTGTTGCGGGCCGGCCTGATACCCGTGCTCCGGCACGCCCAGGAGCCGGAGCTGCGCCCGGCCGCGATCCGGATCCTGACCCCGGGCGAACGCCCCGCGCGCAGCCACGCGACCCTGTTGACTCCCGCACCGCCCCACGACGGCAGCGCCGTAGCGGACACGTTCGTGATCGTCGACCAGTTCGAGGAGGTCTTCACGCTCTGCCACGACCCGGCCGAACGCGCGCGCTTCATCGACCTGCTGCTGAGGGCCCGGCAGCCGGAGAGCCGCCTGCGGGTGCTGCTGGCGGTGCGCGGCGACTTCTACGGCCGCTGCGCCGAGCACCGCGACCTGTCCGACGCGCTGCGCGATGCCAATCTCCTGGCCGGAGCGATGAGCCGGACCGAACTGCGGGCCGCTGTCGTCAAGCCGGCCAAGGCCGCCGGACTGACCGTGGAACGCGCCCTCACCGCCCGGCTGGTCGAGCAGGTCGCCGACGCGCCGGGCGGACTGCCGCTGCTGTCCCACGCGTTGCTGGAGACCTGGCGCCGCCGCCGCGGCAAGACGCTGACCCTGGCGGGGTACGAGGCGGCCGGATGCCTGGACGGTGCGATCGCCAGGACGGCCGAGGAGATCTACGGCCGGTTCACCGAACGCCAGGCGGCTGCCGCCCGCCGGGTGTTGCTGCGTCTGGTTGCCCCCGGTGACGACACCCCCGACACCCGCCGTCCCGTCGACCGCGCGGAACTGCTTGGCACCGGCCGGGACGACACGGCCAGGGTGGTCGACGCACTGGCCGGGGCGCGGCTGCTCACCCTGGACGGCGACACGGTCGAGATGGCCCACGAGGCCCTGATCACGGCCTGGCCCCGACTGCGGGCCTGGATCGGGGATGACCGCGAACGCCTGCGTGTGCACCGGGACCTGACCGAAGCGGCCCACGCCTGGCAGGAACTGGGTCGCGAAGAGGGCGCGTTGTGCCGGGGCAGCCGGCTCGCCGCCGCCCGGGAGCACTTTGGTGATGCGCAGCGCGAGGATCTGACCGACCTGGAGCAGGCCTTCTTCGACGCCAGTCGTGTGCATGAGCAGAAGGGCCGTCGCCGGTACCGGTTGGTGCTTGGCGCGGTCACCGCCGCGCTGTGCTTTGCGCTCGTCGCCGCGGGGCTCGCCGTGGGGCAGTGGGAGAGTGCGGTGAGTGCGCAGCATGTGGCGCAGTCACGGCAGTTGGCTGCCGAGTCCGGTGCTCTGCTGGACTCTGACCCCGATCGCGCCTCGCTTCTTGCTGTCCATGCCTACCGCACCAGTCCGACGCGGGAAGCAGTCGCCGCTCTGTATGACGCCGCGGCGTTACCGTTGCGCAAGCGCCTCGTCAGCGGCAACGAACCCGTGCATTCGCTCGCCGTCAGCACGGACGGACGTGCCGTCGCCACTCACAGCAAGGACGGCAAAGTGCGGATCTGGGAACTGCCCGGGGGGCGGCTCAGACATACGTTCACTGGCCCCGGCAGCAGTGAAGTCGTGGCGCTCAGCTCCGACGGACGCACGCTCGCCGTCGCGACCCTCAGTGGCGCCGACACGGTGATCGGTCTGTGGGATCCGGCCACCGGCAGGAGAATCAGTACGTTCACCGTCCTCGACGAGACCGTAGGCCACATGGTGTTCAGCCCTGACGGGCGTATCGTGGCAGCCGCATCCGCGACGGCGGTACGGACGTGGGACGTGGCCACCGGCCGCTCGCGGCACAGCTTCACCAGCGACTCCCCAAAGGCGGTCGCCTTCGGCTCCGACGGACACACTGTCGTGGCGGCAAGCTACAGCGGACAGGTGCGGACATGGGACGTGGTCACCGGACGCGCTCGGACCGCCCACGAGAGCCCAATCGATGGCTCTGCCGTGGCCGTCAGCCCTGACGGCCGGACCTACGCTGTAGTCCGCACCGACAGGTCGGTGCAACTGCGGGACGTGGTCACCGGCAGAGTCCGGCGCACCATCAATGACGGTCCCATCGGCGTGAACGAGGTGGCCTTCGGTCCGGACGGGCGCACACTCGCCATCAGGGGCGGTGAGGACACAGTGCGACTGTGGGATATCGCGTCCGGCGCGGCGCTTGGCACCATGACCGCAGGACATCGTGGACGGTGGTTGACGAACGTGGCCCTCGGCGCGGACGGCCGCACTGTGGTGACCCGTAGCAGACGGGACCCCGGCATCCGTATCCACCGCCTGTCCGCCGATCACCCGCAACGCACGCTGCCAGGCCATGCCGGTACGTTCATCACCGACATCGCATTCAGTCCGGACGGAAACACGGTGACCGCGGTTCGTCAAGCACCGCCCGGCCGTGGGGCGGTACAGCTCTGGGAGGCCAGGACCGGCGATCGCGACGGCACACTGACGCTCGACACCGAACCGGCTCCCCGGGGAAAGCAGCTGTCAGACACGGTTCACCGCTTCGGAGCTGTGGGATTCAGCCCGGCCGGACGCGCCCTGGCCGCACGGGCCACCAAGAACGAGGTGATCGAAGTCCGGGAGGTCACCACAGGCCGCCTTCTTCAAAGCCGTGCCCTGCGCAACATCGACACGGCGGTCTTCAGCCCCGATGGGAGACGGCTCGCCGTCGTCGGCCACGACGGATCGGTACGGATCTGGAACCTGTCGACCGGCGCACTGCGCACCGCCTACCCGGGCCACGGCGAACCCGTCAGGACGCTGGCGTTCGCCCCGGACGGCCGCACACTCGCCGTCGCGCACATCAGGGAAGGCCACGAACAGGTCAAGCTGCTCGACGCAGCCACTGGCCGGACCCATCGCACCATCAAGCCGAGCGCCGGGGACCTGCTGTCCCTCGTGTTCAGCCCGAACGGCCACACTCTGGCCACTGCAGGCAGCCCCAAGGGAACCGTGAAGACGTGGAACGCACGCACCGGTCAGCTCCAAGACAGCTTCAACGTCAGCGGTGAAGTGGCGGCGCTGGCCTTCAGCACCGATGGACGCACCCTGGCCGCGAGCCATGCAAAAGGAGTCCACCTCTGGGACCTCTCCACCAGCCAGATCAGAAGAACCCTGCCGACCCGCTCGCGCGCAGCGGCGGTGACGTTCAGCCCGGACGGGCACACCCTTGCCGTCAGCACGGGCCCCTCCGTCGAGCTGTGGAACATCGACCTCCCCGACCCGGCCCGCGCGATCCGCGACATCTGCGGGGCCGTCGACACCACGCTCACCCCGCTGGAACGGTCCCGCTATCTGCCTGACCAGGACGCTGAAACCGGCTGCCCCGCGGCCGGGCGATAGGACTTCACCGCAGATCCTTCACCCGCCGGAGCTTGCCGACCGACCGCTCCAGCGTCTCCGGTTCGACGATCGTCACGTCGACCGTGACGCCGACGCCGTCCTTGACGTCCTGGGCGATTGAGCGGGCGGCGGCCTCACGTCGGTCGGTGGGTGTGCCCGGGCGGCTCTCGATGTGGACGGTCATGTGGTCCATGCGGCCGCGCCGGGTCAGCTGGATCTGGAAGTGCGGGGCGACGCCGGGCGTGCGCAGGACGATCTCCTCGATCTGGCTGGGGAAGACGTTCACCCCGCGCAGGATGATCATGTCGTCGCAGCGGCCGGTGATCTTCTGGATGCGGCGGAAGGCGGGCCGGGCCGTGCCGGGCAGCAGCCGGGTCAGGTCGCGGGTGCGGTAGCGGACGACCGGCAACGCCTCCTTGGTCAGGGACGTGAAGACCAGCTCGCCCTCCTCGCCCTCGGGCAGCACCTCACCCGTGATCGGGTCGACGACCTCGGGAAGGAAATGGTCCTCCCATACGTGCAGCCCGTCCTTGGTCTCCACACACTCCTGCGCGACTCCCGGGCCGATCACCTCGGACAGGCCGTATATGTCGACCGCGTGGATGTCCATGCGCTCCTCGATCTCGCGGCGCATCTCCTCCGTCCACGGCTCGGCACCGAAGATTCCGACCCTCAGCGAGGTGGAGCGCGGGTCGACGCCCTGACGCTCGAACTCGTCCAGGAGCGTCAGCATGTAGGACGGCGTGACCATGATGATCTCGGGCTCGAAGTCCTGGATGATCTGCACCTGGCGGGCGGTCATGCCCCCGGAGGCCGGGATCACCAGACAGCCGGCGCGCTCGGCGCCGTAGTGCGCGCCGAGGCCTCCGGTGAACAGCCCGTAGCCGTAGGAGATGTGCACCTTGTGTCCCGGTCGCCCGCCGGCGGCGCGGATCGAGCGGGCGACGAGGTCCGCCCACATCGAGATGTCGTTCTCGGTGTAGCCGACGACCGTGGGGCGGCCCGTGGTGCCGCTGGAGGCGTGGACCCGGCGGACCTGGTCCATGGGGACGGCGAACATGCCGAACGGGTAGGTGTCGCGCAGATCGGCCTTGGTCGTGAAGGGGAACCGGGAGAGGTCCTCCAGCGACCGGCAGTCCTCGGGCGTGACCCCGGCGGCGTCGAACTTCTTCCGGTACGTCTCCACGTTGTCGTAGGCGTGCCGCAGGCTCCGGCGCAGCCGGTCCAGCTGGAGCACGCGCAGCTCCTCGCGGGTGAGGCGCTCGGCGTCCAGCAGATCGTCGTCCAAAAGATCCTGGGGGAGGGGCTCGCCGGTCATCGCGACTCCTTCGACGTCGTACCCGCGCTCCCGAGGGTCCGGCTGCGGCCCCGGAACTCCGCGATCACCTCGTCGCCCCGCAGGACGCTCACGTCGTAGAGGCCGCTGCGGCCGAACCGGGTGCGTTCCTCGGCCCGCGCCACGAGCACATCGCCCTCGTACGCCGGGGCCACGAAGGTGACGTCGGCCCCGGCCGCGACGGTCACCGGGCCGTGGCTGTTGCAGGCGCAGGCGAAGGCGCTGTCGGCGAGCAGGAAGAGGTAGCCCCCGTGGGCGATGCCGTGCCCGTTCACCATCCCCGGGGTCACGGTCATCCGGAGCACGGCGGTTCCTTCGCCCTGCTCGAGCAGCTCGACACCGAGCCCGCGTGAGGCCTGGTCCGCGGCGAACATCGCCTCCGCGGCCGGCATCGCGTCAGCGGTATGGGTCACCTCTCGCACCACCTTGTCTACCGACCGAACATTCGGTTAGCTTCGGCGTTGCCAAGTAATCCCATCCGCTCCGCGCATGTCAAGGGTCGAGGGCTTACCAAGGCGCCCGGGCCTGTCCTATGATGGACCGAACGAATGGTCGGTTGGGAAGTGGGACGGATGGATACGACACGCTCCAGCCCCGCGGGGGCGGACGGCGCCGAGCCGGTTCTCCAGCAGCACTTCGACGCGACGATCGCGCGGGACCAGCGGATCGAGCCGCGCGACTGGATGCCAGAGGGCTACCGGAAGACACTGATCCGTCAGATCGCGCAGCACGCGCACTCGGAGATCATCGGCATGCAGCCGGAGGGCGAGTGGATCACGCGCGCGCCGTCGCTGCGCCGCAAGGCCATTCTGTTCGCGAAGGTCCAGGACGAGGCCGGGCACGGGCTGTATCTGTACTCGGCGGCGGAGACGCTGGGCGCGGACCGCGCGGATCTCACGGACCGGCTCATCGAGGGCCGCCAGAAGTACTCGTCGATCTTCAACTACCCCACGCTGAGCTTCGCGGACGTCGGGGTGATCGGCTGGTTCGTGGACGGTGCCGCCATCTGCAACCAGGTGCCGCTGTGCAGGTCCTCGTACGGGCCGTACGCGCGCGCGATGGTGCGGATCTGCAAGGAGGAGTCGTTCCACCAGCGGCAGGGCTACGAGCTGCTGATGACGATGATGCGCGGCACGGCGGCACAGCGCGAGATGGTGCAGGACGCCGTGGACCGCTGGTGGTGGCCGTCCCTGATGATGTTCGGCCCGCCCGACGACGCCTCGCCCAACTCCGCGCAGTCGATGGCCTGGAAGATCAAGCGGCACAGCAACGACGAACTGCGTCAGCGTTTCGTCGATATGACCGTCCCGCAGGCCGAGAAGCTCGGCGTGACGCTCCCGGACCCGGAGCTGCGCTGGAACGACGAGCGGGGACGCCATGACTTCGGCACCCCCGACTGGGACGAGCTGATGCGGGTCATCAAGGGCGACGGTCCGTGCAACGACCAGCGGATGGAGCGGCGCAGAAGCGCCCACGAAGAGGGCGCCTGGGTCCGCGAGGCGGCCACCGCCCACGCGGCCAAGCAGGCCGCCCGTGCGGAGAAGGGAGCGGTGGCATGACCCCCGAGAAGCTTTCCGGGCAACCGTCCGGCAAGCAGGACTGGCCGCTGTACGAGGTGTTCGTGCGCGGCAAGCGCGGCCTGAACCACGTCCACGTGGGCTCGCTGCACGCCGCCGACGACCGCATGGCCCTCACCCACGCCCGCGACCTGTACACCCGGCGCAACGAGGGCGTGAGCATCTGGGTGGTGCGCTCGGAGCACATCGCCGCCTCCACCCGCGACGAGAAGGACCCGTTCTTCGCGCCCAGCGCCGACAAGGTCTACCGGCACCCGACCTTCTACGACATCCCCGACGACGTCCCCCACATCTGAAGGAGAGGGCATGAGCGACGACCACGTCTACATGACCCTCGCCGAGGGACACGAGGACGACACCCGCTGGGCTTACGGCACCGGCTTCGAGGACCCCCTGCACGGCGTGGACACGGCCGTGCCCGACGGCGTCGACGCCGGTGAGCTGGCCGCCCTCTGCGTCACCCTGGCCGACGACGCCCTGGTCTCGGCCCAGCGCCTCGCCGAGTGGACCACCCGGGCCCCCGAGCTGGAGGAGGAGGTGGCCCTGGCCAACATCGGACTCGATCTGCTCGGCCAGGCCCGTCTGCTCTACGCCCGCGCGGGCCAGGTCGACGGCACCGGCCGCGGCGAGGACGCCTACGCCTACTTCCGGGACGCCGGCGACTTCCGCAACGTACGCCTGGCCGAACTGCCCAACGGCGACTTCGCGTTCTCGACCGTACGGCTGCTGGTGTTCGCCACCTGGCGACTCGCGTACTTCGAGCGGCTCACCGCCCACCCGGACCCGGTGCTCGCGGCGATCGCCGCCAAGGGCGTGAAGGAGCTGGCGTACCACCGGCAGTACGCGGCCGAGTGGGTGGTGCGCCTCGGCGACGGCACCGAGGAGTCGCACCGCCGGACGCGCAGGGCGCTGGAACAGGCGGCGCCCTACCTGGGCGAGCTGTTCACGGCGTACGACGTACGGGACGAGGTCGTTGCCGTCCTGCGCCAGGTCACAGACGCGGCCGGACTGCCCATGCCCGTGTACCGGCCGCTGCCCGGCTCGGGCCGCACCGGGGAGCACACCGAGCATCTCGCCCCGCTGCTGGCCGAGTTGCAGGGCATCGCCCGCGCCCACCCGGAGGCGACATGGTGACGACGCTCCTGGACGCGCGGCGGGCCCGGCGCATCGCCGAGCAGGTGCCCGACCCCGAGCTGCCCATGCTCACCCTGGCCGACCTCGGAGTGTTGCGCGACGTGGCCCTGACCCCGGACGGGACGGTGGTCGCGAGTTTGACCCCGACCTACTCGGGCTGCCCGGCGATGGCGGAGATGCGCGCAGGCGTGGCCGCCCGGCTCCGGGACGCGGGCTACGCGCGCGTGGAGATCCGCACCGTCCTCGACCCGCCCTGGACCAGCGACTGGATTACGCCGGACGGCCGGCGCAAGCTCGCCGAGCACGGCATCGCCCCGCCCGGGGCGGCGCCCGCGCGCACCACCGGCCCGGTCCCGCTCGTGCTGTCGCCGACCCGCCGCTCGGTGCCCTGCCCGCGCTGCGGGTTCCACGACACCGAGGAGACCTCCCGCTTCGCCGCCACGTCCTGCAAGTCCCTGTGGCGCTGCCTCGCCTGCCGCGAGCCGTTCGAGTACGTCAAGGAGATCTGATGGACGACCTGATGGAGCCGGCCCCCGTCCCGGCGGCACGCGCGCGGGCCCGTCGGCGTCCGGTCTTCCACCGCCTGCGGGTCGCCGCCGTGCGGCCGCTGTGCGAGGACGCGGCGGCCGTCAGCTTCGACATCCCGGCCGAACTGGCCGAGGAGTTCGCCTTCGAGCCGGGCCAGTCGCTCACCCTGCGGCGCGAGATCGACGGCCGGGACGAGCGCCGTTCGTACTCGATCTGCTCACCCGCCGGCACCGCCCCGCGCATCGGCGTCCGGGTCGTACCGGGCGGCCTGTTCTCCTCCTGGCTGGTGCGCGACGTACGCCCCGGCGACACCGTCGAGGTGATGGCACCCACCGGCGCCTTCACACCCGACCTCACCACCCCCGGCCACCACGTCCTGATCGCGGCCGGCTCCGGCATCACGCCCATGGTCTCCATCGCCGAGTCCGTCCTGGCCGCCGACTCCCGCTCGACGGTCACCCTCCTCTACGGCAACCGCCGCACCGGCACCGTGATGTTCGCCGACGAACTGGCCGACCTGAAGGACCTCCACCCGACGCGGTTCCAGCTCGCCCATGTCCTCTCCCGCGAGCCCCGCGAGGCCGAGGTGCTCTCCGGCCGCCTCGACGCCGACCGGCTGTCGGCTCTCGTCGACGCGCTGGTGGACGTGGACTCCGCCGACCACTGGTGGCTGTGCGGCCCGCACGGCATGGTCCGCGCCGCCCAGCAGGTCCTGGCCGGCCTCGGCGTGCCCGCCGACCGCGTCCACCAGGAGCTGTTCTACGCCGACGACGAGCCCGTGCGCGAGGTCCACCACGCCGAGACCGGCCCGACCGGCCCGGTCAGCCAGGTCACCGTCACCCTCGACGGCCGCTCCACCACCTCCGTCCTGCCCCGGGAGCGGAGCATCCTCGAAGGCGCCCAGCAGACCCGTCCGGACCTGCCGTTCGCCTGCAAGGGCGGCGTCTGCGGCACCTGCCGCGCCCTGGTCACCGACGGCAAGGCCGACATGCGGCGCAACTTTGCCCTCGAACCGGCCGAGGTCGACGCGGGCTACGTCCTCACCTGCCAGTCGTTCCCGGTCTCCGACGCCCTGACGGTGGACTTCGACACCTGAGTTCCAGGGCGCCGGTGCAGTTGCCCTTATGCGGCGGCTGTTGGTCGCCCAGAACAAGTCCAAGGTCAAGGGCCTCGGGAAGAGCACCGCCAACCCGCTGGAGTACATCTCACCGCCGGCCCGCAACCAACCGGTCTTGCGCCACTCGAGGTTCGACAGGAGGGAGCCGTCGGTGGCGTCCTGGAAGTCGTCCGTGCGGGTACCGACATAGCTGTCCTGCGACAGGGACCAGGCGCGCAGAGCCGGCGGAAGCCGCAGCCCGACGGCCGCCTCGGCGGCGGCGATCTGCTCCTCGGTGGCCGGCGGGAGCAGCATCGCCAGGGAACCCGGGGCGTGTGCGGTCATCCACGCTTCGATACGGGCCCAGGCCTGTACAAGTGGGCCGTGTTCAGCGGGACTTGATACCGAGATCGTCGAGTTCGTCCGCGCACTCCTCCGGCACGGCCACGTCCCCCACGATGACCGACTGATAGTCCACGGTCGGCGACGGGCCGAGCGCCTCCCGCTCCTCGCGCCTGGCCTCGGCCCGGGCCCGCGCGATGGAATCGGCGATCTCCTGACAGTCGACGACGTTCGTGCCGCTCGGCGTCGGCTCCTCGGTGGACGCGTCCGAACCGTCCGTGTACGACTCGGAGTCGAGGGCGAGCGTCGCGGCAAGACCGGCGAGGCACAGTCCCGCCCAGGCGACGACGATCCTGCGACGGGCTCTCACGAGCGGGCCGTCTTGCTGCACATGATCTTCATCGGAACTCTCCCCCATGAAGCGGGCATCGGCGACGGGAACCTCTGTGGCACAGGTATCTCACCCTGCGCGCAGAACGCGCAACGCCGTGAGCGCCACGTGGAGTTCGGTGCGCCGCTCCCCGGATTCCAGGTCGGACTCCAGGAGGCGTTCGATGGTGCGCAGGCGCTGGTACATGGTCTCCCTGGACAGACCGCCGCGACGGGCCGCGGTGGTCTTGTTGCCGGCGGCGTCGAGGTAGTGGCCCAGAGTCGTGAGCAGATCGGTGCCGTGCCGGGTGTCGTGGTCGATGAGCCGGCCGAGGCGGCGTTCCGTGTAGTCCTGGACGCGTGTGTCCTCGCGCAGGGCGTACAGCAGGCGGCGCAGGTCGATGTCCGGCAGCTCGTGGAAGGAGCGGTCCGGGGGCAGGGGCTGGCCGGGCGGGGTGGCCTCTATGACCCGGGCCGCCTCCCGGAAGGAGCGTGCCGTGTCGGCGAGGTCCGTCACCTCCGAGCCGACGCCGACGATCGCCCCCGGGACCAGACCCACCGCGGTGCGGCACAGCCGTTCCGCCATGGGGCGCCAGGGCTGGTCGGCACGCAGAGCCGGCAGGATCCCGAGGCGCCCGTGGGCGAGCTCGCCGACCAGGGCCGGGACGCCCGCCGACCGGAGCTCGCTGTGCAGCCGGGCCTCCAGCTCGCCTCCCTCGGCACCCGGGCCCAGATCGACGAGGATCGCCAGATAGCGGCTGTCCTGCGTGGGCAGGCCCAACGCGGCACAGCGGGCGCGGGCGTCCTCGGGGGAGTGGTGGCGCTGCTCGGCCAGCTCCCGCAGGGCGGTGCGATGGGCCGTGTGCTCCCAGGGCGTGGAGTGGATGAGCCGGGCGACGGTCAGGGCCATCGCCGTCCGCTCCAGGACGGTGATGTGCTCCGGCCCGAAGGGCGGTCCGTCGACGGGGGCCCGGAGCATCGCCAGCCGGCCCCAGCGTTCGCCCTGGTAGGAGACGGGCGCCGTGAGCCAGCCCTCGGGGCCGCCCGCCTCGGTGTGGTCGCCGGGCTCGGTGGCCCGGGAGCGCTGTTCCCAGTCGCCGAGCGCCTCCTCCACCGTGCTTCCCGACGGCTCGCAGATCAGCGCCTGGTGCACCAGGTTCTCCAGGACGACCGTGCGGCCGCTCATCTCCGCCGCCGCCCGCACCACGTCCTCGGGCCCCGCGCCGCGCAGCGTCAGCGCGGTGAACGCCTCGTGGATCCGCTGTGTCCGGCGCATCGCGTCGGCCTGGCTGCCGAGGATGAGCGCGTGGACGACCTGTGTGACCTCCAGGAAGTTGACGTCCCGCGCGAGGGTGACCAGGGGCAGCCCCCGGGCACGGCAGGCCTGGACGAGGGCGTCGGGCGGCCGGTGGTAGCGCCGTACCAGCTCGATGACCAGGGCGGCCGCGCCCACCTCCGTGAGTTCGTCGACGTACCGGCGGACACCCGCCGCGTCGTCGGGGAGGGGCATGCCCGTGGTCAGGACCAGCTCGCCGCCCTTGAGGAAGGACGCTGGGTCCGTCAGCTCGGTGATGTGCACCCAGCGCACCGGCCGGTCCAGCCCGGCCGGCCCGGTGACGACCTGGGGCTGCCCGGCGGCCAGGACGGGCAGGGCCAGCACGTCGGCGACGCTCGGCGGGTGTGGGTTCACGGTGGCTCCCTGCATTCCTGGTCACTCTGACAAGCGGCACTGACCTGCGCAAGAGCTGTCCACGGGAGGGGCGGGCGGTGCCAGGGGGGTCCGGTGGTTGACACAACGTCCGAACAACGCGTTCCGGCTGGACAGATCACGCGTTGTGGCGCTGCGCGGCGGCCCGGATGCTCGGGGTGTCGGACCAGTACCGCGGATCACCGCGAGCAGACCTCGACGTACGGCCGGGAGACGAACATGACCGCACTGTCGCCGCACCTTCGCCAGGCCACGCCCGTGGTGGCCGCCCGGGGCGAGGGCGTCCATCTCTACGGTGAGGACGGCCGCCGCTACCTCGACTTCACCGCCGGCATCGGCGTCACCAGCACCGGGCACTGCCACCCCAAGGTCGTGGCGGCGGCGCAGGAGCAGGTGGGCACGCTTGTGCACGGCCAGTACACGACCGTCATGCACCAGCCGCTGCGCCGCCTCGTCGACAAGCTCGGCGAGGTGCTGCCGGCCGGCCTGGACAGCCTGTTCTTCACCAACTCCGGCAGCGAGGCCGTCGAGTCGGCACTGCGGCTGGCCCGCCAGGCCACCGGCCGTCCCAACGTCCTGGTCTGCCACGGCGGTTTCCACGGCCGTACGGTCGCCGCCGCCTCCATGACGACCTCCGGGATCCGCTTCCGGTCCGGTTTCTCCCCGCTGATGAGCGGAGTAGTCGTCACGCCGTTCCCCACGGCCTACCGCTACGGCTGGGACGAGGAGACCGCCACCCGCTTCGCCCTCCAGGAACTCGACTACACCCTCCAGACGATCTCCTCGCCCGCCGACACGGCCGCGATCATCGTCGAGCCGGTGCTCGGCGAGGGCGGCTACGTTCCCGCGAACCGCGCTTTCCTGGAAGGGCTCCGGGAGCGGGCGGACCGGCACGGCTTCCTGCTGATCCTCGACGAGGTGCAGACCGGCGTCGGCCGCACCGGACGCTTCTGGGGCCACGACCACTTCGGCGTCACCCCCGACATCCTCATCACCGCCAAGGGCCTGGCCAGCGGCTTCCCGATCTCCGGCATCGCCGCCTCCGAAGAGCTGATGGCCAAGGCGTGGCCCGGCTCGCAGGGCGGCACCTACGGCGCCAACGCCGTCGCCTGCGCCGCGGCCTGCGCCACCCTCGACGTCGTCCGCGACGAGAAGCTCGTCGAGAACGCCGAGGCGATGGGCCAGCGGCTGCGCCAGGGCCTGGAGGCGGTGGCCGAACGGACCCCGGGCATCGGCGACGTCCGCGGCCTCGGCCTCATGCTGGCCAGCGAGTTCGTCACCGAGGACGGCAGCCCCGACCCCGAGACCGCCGCCCGCGTGCAGCGCGCCGCCGTCGACGAGGGGCTGCTCCTGCTGCTGTGCGGCGCCTGGAACCAGGTGGTCCGTATGATCCCGGCGCTGGTCATCGACGAGGCCGGAGTGGACGAGGGCCTGCGGGCCTGGGCGAAGGCGGTCGAGGCCGGCACTTCGGGAGCCGGCGACCGATGACCACCACCACCCGCGACCTGGCGGGTCTCACGGCACGGATCGCCGAGATCGCGCCCGGCCTGCGGGTGGAGACCGGCCCGGGAGCGACGGGCCCCTACGCCTACGACGCCTCCAACTACCGGGTGCTGCCCTGGGCCGTGGCCTTCCCGCGCACCGCCGACGACGTGGTCGCGGTGCTGCGGGCCTGCCGGGAGGCGGGCGTGCCGGTCACGGCCCGGGGCGGCGGCACCAGCATGGCGGGCAACGCCGTCGGACTCGGTGTCGTCCTGGACTTCTCCCGGCACCTGAACCGGATCCTCGACATCGACCCCGAGACGCGCACCGCACGCGTCGAGACCGGTGTCCTCCTCGACGCGCTGCGCGCCGCGACCGCCCCGCACGGGCTCGACTTCGGCCCCGACCCGTCCTCGCAC
>NZ_JBSHKH010000045.1:0-59554 GCF_053643595.1 Streptomyces sp. NPDC055506
GGGGGGCTCCGGAGGGTCGGGTGCCGGAGGTCCGACTGGGGGCCCGGACGTCCGGCGTCCGGCCCGCCCGAGGGATGATTCGGGCGGGCCGGAGATCACATGGATTGTTGCCTCACTGGTAGCTGATGTCCGAGGCCTTGAACTTGCAGGTCTTGCCGTCCGGGCCGGGCGGCTTCAGCTCCGTGGGCTCCTTGCCCGTGTTGTTGCCCGTGAAGCGCACACACGTCTTGATCTTCTTCTTGCTGTCGCCGTGGATGCGGATCTTCGACAGCGTGGCCGTGTCGCCGTAGTTCTCGTTCACGCCGACGATCGAGTTCATCGGCGCCGTCACGTCGATGTCGTTGAGCACGACCGTGCGCTTGTACTGCGTCCCGCAATTGCCGCAGGAACGGACCAGCTTGCCGGCGTTCTGCACCTGGAAGCCCGACACGTTCAGCGTGCCGGCGCCGTTGAACTGCAACACCTTGTCGTCGGCGTTCTTCGCGCCGCCGCCGATCACCTTGTACACCGCCGAGGCGGACTTGCCCTTGAAGCTGGCCGCGTCCTCGCCGACGTCCAGCCACCACACGTTCTGCAGCGTGCAACTGCCCTTGCAGTGCACGCCGTCCGCGGCCGGGGTGCCGATGATGACGTTCTTCAGCGTCGCGCCGTCCGCCAGCTCGAAGAGCGGGTCCTGGCCCTCGTCCTGGCTGTCGCCGCCGAGCGCGCCGCTGCCGTAGAACTTCTTCATCCCGCCGTCGTGCACACCGGAGACCGGGATGGTCTTCGACACGGGCTTGCTGCCCGTGTCCGAGGGCCAGGAGGACGCGGCGCCCGCGGTGGACAGCATCGACGTGGTGACGATCGCCGCTCCCGTGATGCCGAACGCGGACAGCCCGGCGATCAGACCCCGCCGCTTGGCGACGCTGCGGCGATGGCGGACGCGCTGTTCTGCTGGTGCAGTCATGTACCGATTCCTCAATGGGGGGTGAGTCTTGCGCCTGGTGGTCGCCACCCGTGAGGAAAGGGTTGCCGCGGCTTCAGGAATTTCTCACGAGTCGTCTTCGGCGTCGTCCACGGCCGCGAAGCCGCCGCCCACGGACAGCCGCTGCGAACCGGCGGCGGCCGCCACCGAGTAACGGTCGGCGCCGGCGTCACGGCCGCCTCGCTCGTGGTCGAACTGGCCCGCGAACACCCACTCGCCCGCCGGGACCTTACGGCCCTCCTTGAGGGTCCAGGTGTAGACGAGGGCGCCGTCCCGCTTGCCCACCGTGAGGGTGAAGTCGTTCTCGGGCAGCGACCGCCAGGCGCCCGCGTCGGAGACCCCGCCGGTCTGGTCGACGCTCAACCGCACGGTCAGCGCCGTCAGTTCCTCGCGGGTCTTGATCGTGATGTTGCTCTGCGCCCAGAAGTCGTTGCTGTGCGGGTCGACCGAGCCGTCCGACCACAGCGGCCCGTCCTCGGTGGCGGCGGGCGGCCGCGCGGTGACCGGGGCGCTCGGCTTCCCGGAGGGCGGCGGGGCGGACTCGCGGCGCTCGGGCGAGGAGGTCGGAGTGGGATCCACCGGTGGCACGGGGGCCCGGCTCGTCGCCTCCGGCGACGGCGTGGGCGTCGGTGACGTCGCCACCTCCTGCTGCGGCGGGGCGGCCTCGTCCTTCACCGCGGACGCCACCGCGTAACCGCCCACCGCCAGCACGCCCGCCACCGCGGCGGTCGCACCGGCCACCCGCATCCAGCCGAACACCGGCGGACGCGTGGCCCGATGGGCGGACGCGGCCGGACCGGCCATGCCGCGCTCGACCCGGGCCAGGATGCTCTCCCGGTCGGGCTCGTGCCCACCGGCCGCCTCGTGCAGCCGGGCGCGCAGCTCCTCGTGCACGTCCCGCCGGACGGTCATCGGTCCCTCCCTCCGCCCTCACCGGTGCGCAATCCCTCCACGGCGGGCGCGCAACGGGGCGCTCCCACAGTCGCGTGCATCCGCTGCGGCACTCCCTGTGTGCCCAGCAGCCGCTGGAGTTCGGCCATTCCCTTCGAGGTCTGGCTCTTCACCGTACCCACCGAGACGCCGAGGGCGAGCGCGGTGTCCTTCTCCGACAGGTCGAAGGCGTGCCGCAGCACCACACAGGCCCGCTTGCGGAACGGCAGCCTGCGCAGCGCCTCCTGGACGTCGACCACGCCCGCGACGTCCGGGTTCTCGATGTTCTCCTCGCGCTGCGACCAGAACAGGGCGACGCGCCGCCGCTCGCGCACGGCGCTGCGGATGCGGGTGCGGGCCAGGTTGGCGACCACACCGCGGGCGTACGCCGCCGGATGGTCGGCGGCGCGCACCCGGTCCCAGCGGTGCCACAGCGCCAGTAACGCGTCCGCCGCAAGGTCGTCGGCGGTGTCCGACTCGCCCGTCAGCAGATAGGCCAGGCGGGACAGTTCGGCGTAGTGGCGCTCGAAGAAGGCGTGGAACTCCACGGAGGCGGCGTCGTCGACGACTGTGCCCACGGGCGATCTCTCCTCGCAGCGGCTTCGGGCACTCCCGGACGGGGCCCTGTGCGTGTCATGTAGATGACATGTGATCATCCGGGGGAGGCCCGGACGAGATCGGGAAGCGTAGCAGCGTTCGTCAGGATGGTTCGTACGGAGCTTCGAACGGCGTATGGCAGGCCGGACTTCGAATCCGTAACACGAAGAAAACCTGAACGTGGTTCAACACGAGGAAAATCCAGCCAGCACCCGCACACCGATCACCCAGGCAACAAGGAGCACTCGTCATGTCCGAAGCGCAGAAGGTGGCCGACCGGTCCGACGCCGCACCACCACCGGTGAACAGCGTCGACCGGTTCTTCAAGATCTCCGAGCGGGGGTCCACCTTCGGCCGTGAGATCCGCGGCGGGTTCGCCACGTTCTTCACGATGGCCTACATCCTTGTCCTGAATCCCATCATCCTGGGCAGCGCGAAGGACAAGTTCGGGCACCAGCTGGACGCTGTCCAGCTCACCACCGCCACCGCCCTGGTGGCCGCGGTCATGACGATCATCATGGGCGTGGGCGGCAATCTGCCCCTCGCACTCGCCGCCGGACTCGGCCTGAACGCCGTGGTGGCCTTCCAGATCGCCCCGCTGATGAGCTGGGACGACGCGATGGGCCTGATCGTCCTCGAAGGCCTGCTGATCTGCGTGCTGGTGGTGACCGGTCTGCGCGAGGCCGTCATGCACGCCATACCCCAGCCGCTCAAGCAGGCGATCAGCGTCGGCATCGGCCTGTTCATCGCCTTCATCGGCTTCGTCGACGCCGGGTTCGTCAGCCGCATCCCGGACGCCGCGAACACCACCGTGCCCGTTCAGCTCGGCGGCACCGGCACCCTCGCCGGCTGGCCGATGCTCGTCTTCTGTCTCGGCGTGCTGCTGACGATCGGCCTGCTCGCCCGCAAGGTCAAGGGCGCCATCCTCATCAGCATCGTCGGCATGACGGCCGTGGCCCTGGTGATCAACTCCATCGCCGACATCAAGACCTGGGGCCTGACCACACCGTCCTGGCCCGGCAACCTCGTCGACACCCCCGACTTCGGACTCATCGGCGACTTCGACCTGTTCGGCGCGTTCAGCGCCCCCGGCGTCGGCGTCATCACGGTCGTCCTGCTGATCTTCACCCTGATCCTGTCCGACTTCTTCGACACCATGGGCACCGTCGTCGGCGTCAGCGCCGAGGCCGGCCTGCTGGACGAGGACGGCAAGGTCCCGAACCTCGGCCGGGTGCTGCTCATCGACGGTGCCGCGGCGGTCGCGGGCGGCGCGGCCTCCGCCTCCTCGGCGACCTCCTACATCGAGTCGGCGGCCGGCGTCGGCGAGGGCTCGCGCACCGGCTTCTCCAACCTCGTCACCGGCGGCCTGTTCGGCCTCGCGCTGTTCCTGACCCCGCTGCTCACCATCGTCCCGCTCCAGGCGGCCGCCCCGGCCCTGGTCGCCGTCGGCTTCCTGATGATGACCCAGGTCAAGCACATCGACTGGGACCGCTACGACATCGCCATCCCCGCGTTCCTCACCATCGCCGTGATGCCGTTCACCTACTCCATCACCAACGGCATCGGCGCCGGCTTCCTCGCCTACGTCGTCATCAAGACCGTGCTCGGCAAGGCCAAGGAGGTCCACTGGCTGCTGTGGGGGACCTCGGCGCTGTTCCTCGTGTATTTCGCGATCGACCCCATCGAGCAGCTGCTCGGAGCCAAGTGACGCCTGGGCCAAGACGAAGGGCCGCCCCCGGGGGGAAGGGGGCGGCCCGTCTGTCTGTAGAGACGGCTTTCGTACGGCGAAGGTTCAGTCGGAGGATCAGTCCTTGAGCGCCGCTTCCATCATCGCCCTGGCGACCGGAGCCGCCAGGCCGTTGCCGCTGACCTCCGAACGGGCGGCGTTCGACTGCTCGACCATGACCGCCACGGCGACCTCCTTGCCCGACGAGTCGGACTTCCCGTAGGAGGTGAACCAGGCGTACGGCACCTGGCTGTTGTTCTCGCCGTGCTGGGCCGTACCCGTCTTGCCGCCGACCGTCGCGCCCGCGATCTGCGCGTTCGAGCCGGTGCCCTTGTTCACCACCGTCTGCATCGCCGACTGCAACTGCTCGGCGGTCGAAGAGCTGACGATCTCCTTCGAGTCCGCCTCGTCGTCGTAGTCCTGCAGCACATCACCGCCGCTGTTGGTGATCTGCGACACCATGTGCGGCGAGACCAGCTTGCCGCCGTTGGCGATGGCCGCCGACACCATGGCCATCTGCAGCGGGGTCGCGGTGACGTCGAACTGGCCGATGCCCGTCAGGGCGGTCTGCGACGGGTACATGTCCGAGGGGTACACACTCGTGTAGGCCCGGACCGGCACATCCAGCTGGTTGTCGTTGAAGCCGAACTTCTCCGCCATCGCCTTCACCTTGTCCTGGCCCAGCTGCACGGCCATCTTCGCGAAGACGTTGTTGCACGAGTACTGCAGCGCCGTGCGGATCGTGGCGTTCGTGCAGGGCGCGCTCGGGTTCTCGTTCGACAGCTCCTTGCTGGTGCCCGGCAGCGTGTACGGGTCCGGGCTGTCGGTCTTGTCGTCCACCGACTCGTACAGCCCGTCCTCCAGCGCCGCCGCGGCCACGACCAGCTTGAACGTCGAGCCGGGCGGCAGCGGCTGCCGCAGGGCGCGGTTGGTCAGCGGCTTCTCCGGGTCGCTCGTCAGCTTCTTCCAGGCCACCCCCGCGGTGTTGGCGTCCGTCAGCGACGAGGGGTCGTACGACGGCGTCGACACGACCGCGAGGATCTTCCCGGTCTTCGGGTCGATGGCGACGGCGCCGCCCTTCTTGTCGCCGAGCGCGTCGATCCCCGCCTTCTGCACATCCGGGTCGACCGTGGTGACCACGTTGCCCGGCTCGGCCCGCTGGTTGGTGACGGTGTCCATCACCGACTTCAGACGGTTGTCCGTGCCGTTCAGGAGGTCGGTGTAGATGCCCTCCAGCTGGGTCGGCGCATACGCCTGCGAGGCGTAGCCCGTCACCGCCGCGTACCGCTCACCGTCCGTGTACGTGCGCTTGTACTTGAGGTCGCCTGTCTTCGTCTTGGCCGAGCCGGTGACCGACCGGCCGCCCACGATGATGTTCCCGAGCGGCGCCGAGTACGTCTCGATGGCGTTCCGCCGGTTGTCCTTGTCGTCTGCGAGCGCCTGGCCGTCGTAGAACTGCACCCAGGTCGCCCTGACCAGCAGAGCGAACACAAGGAGCAGCGCGAAGACCGATGCGCGCCTGATCGTCTTGTTCATCCCGAACATGAGGACGAGCCAGGAGGGGCGGATCGTTCCCGCCCGTCCGTTTTCTCATCCGGCGTTCAGAAACCCCGCCTCGTACGCCGCGATGACCGCCTGTGTGCGGTCCCGGGTGCCCGTCTTGGCCAGGACCGCCGCCACATGCGATTTCACCGTGGCGGGGCCGACCTCCATCCGGCGGGCGATCTCCGCGTTGGTCAGCCCGGCGGCCATGTGCCGCAGGACCTCCCGCTCGCGGCCCGTGAGCCTCGCCACCCACGCGGGCGGCGCGGGGTGGGCACGTGCGTGCTCGGTCGCGAGGGTGCGGACGGCCGCCGGGAAGAGCAGGCTGTCGCTGCGCGCCACCAGCCGGACCGCCTGCACGAGCGAGTCGGCGTCCGCCCGCTTCAGCAGGAACCCGGCGGCTCCGGCGCGCAGTGCGTCGTACACGTAGGAGTCGTTCTCGAAGGTCGTCACGACGACGATCCGGGGCGGCTCGTCCAGCGTGGCCAGGATCTGCTCGGTGGCGCGGATGCCGTCGATCTCCGGCATGCGGACGTCCATGAGGACGACGTCCGGCCGCAGGTCCCGTACGACCGACACGGCCTCGGCACCGGTGGCCGCCTCGCCCACCACCTCCAGGTCCGGCTCGGCGGAGAGGATGGCGCGCAGCGCGGTGCGCACCATGCGCTCGTCGTCGGCGAGGACGACACGGACGGTTGCCGGGCGGGTCATGCGGATCCCTTCGTCGCGGGCCTTAGTGCGGGGCTTCCTACGGGCCCGTCATACAGGCCCCTCCATCGGCAGGCGCACGCGCAGTCGCCAGGTCTGTGCGGCGGTCGGTCCGGCCGTCGACGTCCCGCCCAGCAGCCTGGCCCGGTCCGCGATGCCGCGCAGCCCGTGGCCGCCGCCGGGCCGGGAGGGCGCGGGGCCGGTCACCGGATTCTCCACGGTGATCTCCAGCCCTCCGTCCGCCACCGCGATCCGTACGTCCACGGCGACCCGGTGACCGGCGTGCCTGAGGGCGTTGCTCAGCCCCTCCTGCACGATGCGGTAGGCCTCGCGGGACAGCAGTGGAGGCAGCGTCTCCGGGTCGGCGCCGACCGTGGCCGTCACCCGGGCCCCGCCCGCCCGGGTACGGGACAGCAGGCCGTCGAGGTCGCCGGCGAGGGTGGGCGCCGGGGCCGTGCCGGGGCCGTCGCCCTCGCGCAGCACACCCAGCACGGCGTCGAGTTCGCCGACGGTACGCCGGGTCGTGTCCTCGATCGCGGCGAGAGCCTCACGGACGAACTCCGGGTCGGAGTCGAGGACCCGGCGGGCCGCGCTCGCCTGGAGGGTGACCGCGCTCAGCGCATGACCGACCGAGTCGTGCAGCTCCCGCGCCAGCCGATTGCGCACGGCGAGGTCGGCGGCGCGGGCCTCGGCAGCGGCCAGCCGGCCCTCGGGAGACGGGCCGAGCAGGTCAGGCGCCCAGCGGGCCAGCAGCGCACCGCACCCGGCCGCGCAGCCCGCGAGGGCGACGAGCATCGCCGCGCCCGCGACCGGCGCGAGCACCAAGGCCCAGGCGTGGTCGAGGACTTCGGGCACCCCGGACGGCATGCCGCGCAGTCCCGCCATGAGCGGCAGCGCGATCACCGCGACGGCGAACGGCGGCACGGCCAGCGACATCCCCGCGATGATCCCGCCGAGCCCGAGATGGAGCGTGAACCAGGCCGCCGTACGCCCCTTCTCGCCCCGCGTCCCGGCCGGTCCGAAGGCGAGCCGGTCCGCGTCGACACCGCACAGCCAGCGCACGGCGGCGGCTTCCAGCGGCCGGGTCAGCGGAAAGACGGACGTGACGGCGGCGATCGGCAGCCCCGCGCCGAACGAGGCGAGCTGGAGGGGAAAAGACCCGAAGACGTCGGTGCCGCCGGTGGCCGGGCCGATGATCACCGAGCCCACCAGCACATACGGCATGGCGAGCGCGCCGCCGAGGATCAGATGGACCCAGCGCAACCGTGCCCGCCGGCCGAACAGGAGCCGGGCGGCCTGTCTCACGCCGCCCGCCGTGCGGCCCCGGCCGAGCGCTCCGCGAACCAGTAGACGCCGATGGCGGCGACGAGGAAGCCGACGAGCATCTGCCCAGCGTAGGCGAGGCTCATCAGCGGCGTCGGGCGGTCGGCGAGGTCCTCCACACCGCCGAGGGAGGCCAGCGACAGCCAGCCGCCCCAGCAGGCCACGGCACCCGAGCCGACCCAGGCGAGCCCGAGCGGCACCGCCACGGGCAGGACCCGGCCGCGCCGGAACGCCAGCAGGAAGCCGCCGGCGACGGCCGCGAGGAGGAACAGCACGTGCACGGCCTCCAGGACGTAGAAGTCGGCGGTGCGGTCCGCCGCCCGGCCCTCGCTGAGCCCGGCGGTGACACCGCAGGCCCACAGCAGATGGACGGTGAGCGGCGGCAGGGCGAGTACGGCGGCCGCGACGGCCAGCGCGCGGTGGGCGGTCCCGATCACCCCGACGGGCAGTTCCCACACCCGGCCGCGCCACAGGTGCCCCCAGCGGTCACGGCCATAGAGCACGAACAGGGCACCGAGCGCGATCCCTTGGAGAATGAACCCGGTGTACACCACGGTGAACACCCAGGCGTGGAGGAAGGAGTCATGGCCCTGGGCGGCCGGTGCGGCCCCGCTGTCGAACGCCTTCACGACCAGCTGCGCCGGGAACCCGGTCATGATCGGTGCGAGCAGCCCGGTGGCGACCCAGACGGGGAACGCCAGCAGCCACGCGGGCACCTTCAGCCCCCACGGCCGGGTCAGCACCAGCGCCAGCACGATCACCGCGCTGTCCAGCAGCACGGAGAGACCGTTGATCACGGCCATGCCGACCCGGTCGTCGAGCAGGGCGCTCCCCTCGGGGATGCCGATGTGGCTCCCGGCGATCCACGCGGCCTTGAGCCCGAGGTACGGCAGGCAGGAGAGGACGGCGACGGCACGCAGAATCCGCCGGGGGCGGCTCGAAAGGACGGCGGGGCAAGGAGCGGTGAGGGGAGCGATCGACTGCGTCATGCGATCAGGCTCCCGCGCGGGAGACGGACGGCACGTCCTCAGCGGCGACGATCCGCCTCCGCCGGACGGGGGAGACCCGCAGGGGGCTTCTCAGCCCTCCAGGAGCAGCACCGTCTCGTCGATCTCGGCACCCCGGGCCTGGGCGTACCCCGTGGCCGACGCCACGGTACGGAACCCGCACTTCTCCAGGACGCGCAGCGACCCCACGTTGTCCGAAGCCGCCCGCGCGTAGAGAGGACGGTCGTCCACCTCCGTGATCAGCGTTCGCAGGGCCTCGGTCGCGATGCCCTTCCCCCAGTACGCGCGGTCGATCCAGTACGTCACCTCGCGCTCGCCCGGCTCCCCGTAGACCGCCGTGCTGCCGACCACGTCGCCGTCGGCCAGGACCGTGCGGACGACGGCGGACGAGGAAAGGATCTTGGCCCAGTGGGCGTCGAAGGCGTCCCGGTCGGCCGGGTCTTTGGGTGTGAAGGCCGCCATGTGCAGCGCCTCGGGGTCGTTCATCTGCCGGAAGAAGACCGGCAGATCGCTGTCGTGGACCGTACGCAGCTCGACATTCATGCCTCAGAGCCTACGGGTGGCCAGTGTCAGCCGGTCCCGCGCGTCGAACAACGCGTCCTTCACCAGCTGTTCGTGCGCCGGCGTGAGCCGGGCCACCGGCACCGAGCAGCTGATCGCGTCCCGCGCCGGAGTGCGGTACGGGATCGCCACGCCGAAGCAGCGCAGCCCCAGCGTGTTCTCCTCGCGGTCCACGGCGAAGCCCTGCTCCCGCACCTGGCGCAGCTCCTCGATGAGCTTCTCCCGGTCGGTGATCGTGTGCTCGGTCAGCGCGGGCAGCGTCTCCGGGAGCATCTTGCGGACCTGCTCGTCCGAGTAGGTGCTCAGCAGCGCCTTGCCGAGGGACGTGGAGTGCGCGGGCAGCCGGCGGCCGACCCGGGTGAAGGGGCGCAGATAGTGCTGCGACTGCCGGGTGGCGAGGTAGACGACGTTGGTGCCGTCCAGCCGGGCCAGGTGGATCGTCTCCGTGGTGTCGTCCGACAGCCGGTCCAGGGTCGGGCGGGCCGACGCGACCACCTCGTCGCCGTCGATGTACGACGTGCCGACCAGCAGAGCCCGGACGCCGATGCCGTAGCGCGTGCCCGTCGCGTCCGTCTCCACCCAGCCCAGCTCGACCAGGGTGCGCAGCAGCATGTACAGGCTGGACTTGGGATACCCGACGGCCTCCTGGACCGCCGCCAGGGAGTGCATGCCGGGACGGCCCGCGAAGTACTCCAGCAGTTCCACGGTCCGCACCGCGCTCTTGACCTGCGCACCGCCGCCTGTCTCGCCTGCCGACATCGCCCTTGACCCCTTCGTTCGACGAGAAGCTGGAGATATAGTCTCCGACAGCATTCATCATCAGAGACAGCGTTCAGTATATCGAACATCCCTGGTGATGACGTACATACTGCGGCATTGCATGCGGCAACGAATGTGGAGGGACCCGCGGTGGCAGCAGCACCAGTCTGGAGTGTCGACCCCCGAACCGGGAAGCAGCGCGAGCAGGTTGCGGTGGAGGCCACAGCCCAGGAGGTGGACGCCGCCGTCCGGGCCGCGGACGAGGCGCGGGGCGCACTCGCCGACCGCGCCGTCCGCTCGGCCTTCCTGCGCACCGCCGCCGACGAGCTGCAGGCGGCCAAGGACGGCCTCGTCGAGACCGCCGACGCCGAGTCCGCGCTCGGCCCGGTCCGGCTGACCGGCGAACTCGCCCGCACCTGCTACCAGCTGCGGGCCTTCGCCGACATAGTCGACGAGGGCGCCTTCCTCGACGTCGTCATCAACCACCCCGACGACACCGCGACCCCGCCGATCCCGGACCTGCGCCGCTACAAGGTGCCGCTGGGCGTCGTCGCCGTCTACTCGGCGTCGAACTTCCCCTTCGCCTTCTCGGTCGCGGGCGGCGACACCGCGAGCGCCCTCGCGGCCGGCTGCCCGGTCGTCGTCAAGGCCCACCCGGACCACCCGGCCCTGTCCGAGTACGTCGCCAAGGTGCTGCGCCGTGCCGCCGCCCGGCACGACATCCCCGAGGGCGTCGTCGGGCTGGTGCACGGGTTCGAGGCGGGCGTCGAGCTGATCAAGCACCCGCTGGTCGCTGCGGCCGGCTTCACCGGCTCGGTGCGCGGTGGCCGGGCCCTCTTCGACGCGGCGGCCGCCCGCCCCGTCCCGATCCCCTTCCACGGCGAGCTGGGCTCCCTGAACCCGGTCGTCGTCACCGAGGCCGCGGCCGCCGAGCGCGCCGAGGCGATCGGCGCGGGCCTCGCCGGGTCGATGACGCTGGGCGTCGGCCAGTTCTGTGTGAAGCCGGGCCTGGTCCTCGCGCCCGCCGGTGCCGCCGGTGACGCCCTGCTGAAGTCCCTGACCGACGCCGTCAGCGACACCGACGCCGGAGTCCTGCTCGACCACCGCATGCGCGACAACTTCGTCGCCGGTGTCGCCGAGCGCGCGCGGCTGTCCGACGTGGAGTCCCCGGTCACGCCCGGCTCGGGCGGCGAGCACACCGTCAGCGCGGGCTTCCTCACCGTCCCGGCGAGCAGGCTGGCCGCGGAGGGCGAGCACGACCTGCTCCTGGAGGAGTGCTTCGGGCCGGTCACCGTGGTGGCCCGCTACGAGGACGACGCCGAGGTGAAGGCGGTGCTGTCGCGTCTGCCGGGGAATCTCACGGCGACGGTGCAGCTCTCCGAGGAGGAGGCTGCGGGGGAGGGCCGGGGTTCCGAGATCCTCGCGGAGCTGACGCCGCTGGCCGGGCGTGTGCTGGTCAATGGGTGGCCGACGGGTGTGGCGGTCGCGCCCGCGCAGCATCATGGTGGGCCTTACCCGGCGACGACGTCGACGTCGACGTCCGTGGGTGGTACGGCGATCGAGCGGTGGCTGCGGCCGGTGGCTTATCAGAACGCGCCGTCCGCGTTGCTTCCTGCGGAACTTCGGGACGAGAACCCGTTGGGTCTGCCTCGGCGGTTCAACGGGCGTTTGGAGCGGTAGCGCCGTGGGGGTGCGGTGAGCTGCGGTCTGCCGGTTCGTCGTGGCTAGTCGCGCAGTTCCCCGCGCCCCTGAGGGGCGGACCTGAAAGAGTTGGTTGGATGGATCTGGAACTTTCCGAACTTCCTTTCGGGCTGCGTACTTATGGGCCTGATGGCCACTGGTCGTATGAGGACGGGGTGCTCTCCGGGTGGGCCGGGCCCAGGCAGGATCGGTTCGTGCCGCCCACCGGGGAGGGGCTGGACCCCGCCGCCGACGCGCCGCGGCTGCTCGGGGCGCCCGAAGGGGACTTCCAGCTGATCGCCCGGGTCACGGTGGGGTTCGGTGCCGCCTTCGACGCGGGCGTGCTCTACGTGCATGTCGGGGAGCGGGCCTGGGCCAAGCTCTGCCTGGAGTACTCCCCGGACGTCCCCACCGTCTGCACGGTCGTCACCCGGGGCCACTCCGACGACGCCAACTCCTTCACGGTCGAGGGCAGTTCCGTCTGGCTGCGGGTCAGCCGCACCGGCCGCGCCTTCGGCTTCCACGCCTCCCGCGACGGCGAACACTGGACCTTCGTCCGCCTCTTCACCCTGGGCGAGGAGAAGGAGACCGGCGCGGCCCTGGTCGGCTTCATGACGCAGTCCCCGATGGGAGAGGGCTGCGTGGTGACCTACGACCACATCGAGTTCCGCCCGAACTGGCCGAAGGACCTGCGCGACGGCAGCTGAGGCCCGCACGGGAACCGGCGCTCTGCCCGGGCACGTCCTCCGTTCCATGATCGAGGACCGAGTGATCCCAGGCCGTGTGATCCGTACCGTGCTGCCCGCCGAGGTGGCGGAGATCGTCGCGCTGCACGCGAAGGCCCGGGCGACGTACTACCCCGGCGGGCTGCCGCAGGACGGCACCGACTGGACCGCCTCTTGGAGCAGAGCCATCGCACAGCCGGACGGCCGCGTGCTGTGCGTCGTGGAGGCCGGCCGCATCATCGGTCTGGCCTCCTTCCGCACTCCCGAGGGTTCCCCGGCGGACACGGTGAAGCTGTTCCAGTTCCACATCGATCCCGAGCACTGGCGCCGTGGAGTCGGGGCCGCCCTGCACACCGCCTGCGTAGAGGAGTGGCAGGCCGACGGCAAGCGGACGGCGGCCCTGGACGTGCACGTGGACAACCGGCGGGCGCAGGGGTTCTACCGGCGCCAGGGATGGGTACCGGAGCCGGCCGGTCAGGACGATCACCATCTGCGGATGCGGTTCGCCCTGCCCGGGGAATGAAGCCGCCTGCTTGAACGTTCATGCACTCGGCGGAGGGAGTCTCCGTACCCCGTACGAGCTGGAGAGAGCCGAGACATGCGCGTCGAGATCTGGAGCGACATCGCCTGCCCCTGGTGCTACGTGGGCAAGGCCCGCTTCGAGAAGGCGCTGCGGGACTTCCCGCACCGCGACGAGGTCGAGGTCGTGCACCGTTCCTTCGAGCTGGACCCGGGCCGCGCCAAGGACGACATCCAGCCCGTGATCACGATGCTCACCAGGAAGTACGGGATGAGCGCCGCGCAGGCCGAGGCCGGTGAGGACAATCTGGGCGCGCAGGCCGCCGCCGAGGGGCTGGACTACCGCACCCGGGGCCGCGATCACGGCAGCACCTTCGACATGCACCGCCTGCTCCACCTCGCCAAGGAGCACGGCCGCCAGGAGCAGCTGCTCGACGTGCTGTACCGGGCCAACTTCGCCGAGGAGCGCTCCGTCTTCGGCGAGGACGAGCGGCTCGTGGAGCTCGCCGTGGCCGCCGGGCTCGACGCGGACGCCGTCCGTGCGGTGCTCGCCGACCCGGAGGCGTACGCCTCCGAGGTCCGGGCCGACGAGCGGGAGGCCGCGCAGCTCGGCGCGAACGGTGTGCCGTTCTTCGTGCTCGACCGCAAGTACGGCGTCTCCGGCGCCCAGCCCGCCGAGGTCTTCGCCCAGGCCCTGACGCAGGCGTTCGGCGAGCGCGCGCCGCTGAAGATCGTCGACAGCGGATCCATCGACAGCGCGGACGGCGCGGACGCGTGTGGCCCGGACGGCTGTGCGGTGCCCCAGCACTGAAAACCGCAGGTCGGGGCGTATCCATAAGCGCTTCTTAGCGACATCGCGCAGTTATCGGCAATGGACGGGGGGTTCCCCGGGGACGCAGAGTGGTCCCATGGAGACCTTCGAGAACCTCGTCCGCGCCGAGTTCACCCCGAAGCACACCTACCTCAACACCGCGAGCAACGGGCTGCTGCCCGCCCGTACCGTCACCGCCCTGCACCAGGCGGTGCGGATGCGGGCCGAGGGCACGCCCCTGGGTCCCCTGTACGAGGACGTGGAGGCCGCCCGCGCCTCCTTCGCCCGGCTGGCCGGGGTGCCGGCCGAGCGCGTCGCGACCGGCGCCTCGGTCGCCGAGTACGGCGCGCTGATCGCCGCCTCGCTGCCCGCCGGTGCCGAAGTCCTCACGGCGGAGGGCGACTTCGCCTCCCTGGTGAACCCGTTCCATGTGCGCGGCGACCTCAAGGTGCGCGCCGTGCCGCTGGAGCGGCTCGCCGAGTCGGTCCGCCCCGGCACCGCGCTCGTCGCGGTCAGCACCGTCCAGTCCGCCGACGGGCGGCTCGCCGATCTGCCGGCCGTGCGTGAGGCGGCCCGGGCACACGGGGCCCGCACCTACGTCGACGCCTCCCAGTCCGCCGGCTGGCTGCCGATGGAGGCCGACGCCGACGACTTCCTCGCCGCCGTCGGCTTCAAATGGCTCATGGGGCCGCACGGGGCCGCGTTCTTCGTCGCCCCGCAGGACTTCGGCGGGCTCACCCCGCTGCTCGCCGGCTGGGTCGCCGGCGAGGTCCCCTGGGACAGCTGCTACGGCCCCGTCGAACAACTCGCCCACTCCGCACGGCGGTTCGACATCAGCCCGGCCCTCTTCACCTACGCCGGGCTGCGCGCCTCACTGGCGCTGCTCGAGGAACTCGGCGTCGACGCCGTGCACGCCCACGACCTCGCGCTCGCGGACCGCTTCCGGGCCGGGCTCGACGGGCTGGGCCACGCGCCGGTGTCCGCGCCGGGCTCGGCGATCGTGTCCGTGCCGGGGCTCGGCCACCGGCAGGGCGAGCTGAGCCGGGCGGGCATCGAGGTGTCCGACCGGGCCGGCAATCTACGGGCCGCGTTCCACCTCTACAACACCCCCGCGGACGTCGACCGGCTCCTGGACGTCCTGTCCGGCTGAGGACATGACCGGGCCGGACCTCCCGTCCCACACGAGGAGGCCCGGCCCGGTGCTCAAAGGGGCGTCACCGCACCGGTGTGAAGTCCCGAGCACCGATGCTGTGCTTTCCCGGGGGCAACCCCCGGACCCCCGGCCGGGGGTGCGTCACCGCACCGGTGTGAAGTCCCGAGCACCAATGAACTCTGGTCGCCGGACCGGCGCCGCGAACGGCTCGACCGCCGTGTTCTCCACGCTGTTGAACACGATGAACACGTTGCTGCGCGGGAACGGCGTGATGTTGTCGCCGGAACCGTGCATGGCGTTGCAGTCGAACCAGGTCGCCGAACCGGCCTTGCCCGTGAACAGCTTGATGCCGTGCTGCGAGGCCATCTGGCTCAGCGCCTCGTCCGAGGGCGTGCCCGCGTCCTGCATCTGCAGCGACTTCTTGTAGTTGTCCTTCGGCGTCTCTCCCGAGCACCCGAGGAACGTCTTGTGCGACCCCGGCATGATCATGAGACCGCCGTTGGTGTCGTAGTTCTCGGTCAGCGCGATCGAGACCGACACCGTGCGCATCCGCGGCAGACCGTCCTCGGCGTGCCACGTCTCGAAGTCCGAGTGCCAGTAGAAGCCACTGGCCCCGAAGCCCGGCTTGACGTTGATCCGCGACTGGTGGACGTAGACGTCCGAGCCGAGGATCTGCCGCGCCCGGCCGACGACACGCTCATCGCGCACCAGCCTGGCGAACACCTCGCTGATCCTGTGCACCTCGAAGACCGTACGGATCTCCTTGGACTTCGGCTCGACGATCGACCGCTCGTCGGCCCGCATGTCCGGGTCGTGCACCAGCCGGTTCAGCTCGTTCCGGTAGACGGCGACCTCGTCCTCGCTGATCAGCTCGTCGATGGCGAGGAATCCGTCACGCTCGAACGACAACAGGTCGGCCGGCGCCACCGGGCCCGGGGCGTCGGGCGCGCCCCAGACGACCGGGTCCTGTCGCGGCGTCAGCACCTCGGCGGCGCCACGACTCGGATAGAGATCCGGCATACCGGTGGTGGTGGTGTCGTAGGTGGCGGTCATGAAGCGTCACACCTCCTCGGTGAGCAGCGGGTATACGCCGTTCTCGTCGTGGTCCTCCCGTCCGGTGACAGGCGGGTTGAAGACGCAGAGGCAGCGGAAGTCCTGCTTGATCCGCAGCGTGTGCTTCTCGTGCCCGTCCAGGAGGTACATGGTGCCGGGCGTGATCGTGTACGACTTCCCGGTCTCGTGGTCGGTCAGCTCCGCTTCACCCTCCACGCAGACAACGGCCTCGATGTGGTTCGCGTACCACATCGACGTCTCCGTACCCGCGTACAGGACCGTCTCATGCAGGGAGAAGCCGACCTTCTCCTTGGCAAGGACGATGCGTTTGCTCTCCCACGTACCGGACGCCGACTTCACGTGCCGGTCGGTACCTTCGATCTCCTTGAACGAACGGACAATCACGGTGCTGCGATGCCTCCTAGGTGGGTGCTGCTTCGGTTGGTGTGTCAGGCGGTCTCTCGGACGGCGCGGGCCAGCGTGCGCAGGCCCTCGTCCAGCTCTTCGGGGGTGATGGTGAGGGCGGGGAGCATCTTGACGACCTCGCTCTCGGGACCGGACGTCTCGATCAGCAGCCCCAGCTCGAAGGCGCGCTTGGCGACCTTGTTCGCGCGCTCCTTGTCGTGGAACTCCAGGCCCCACACCAGGCCGCGGCCCCGGTACTCCTTCACATCGGCCAGGTTCTCCTCGGTGATGGAGATCAGCGCCTGCTCGACCTGCTCGCCGCGCTTGCGGGTCTGCTTCTCCATCGCGGAGCCGTCGGCCCAGTACGTCTCGAGCGTCGCGGTGGCCGTGACGAACGCGGGGTTGTTGCCGCGGAACGTGCCGTTGTGCTCACCGGGCTCCCAGACGTCGAGCTCCGGCTTGAACAGGCACAGCGACATCGGCATGCCGTAGCCGCTGATCGACTTCGAGACGGTGACGATGTCCGGCACGATGCCCGCCTCCTCGAAGGAGAAGAAGGCGCCGGTACGGCCGCAGCCCATCTGGATGTCGTCGACGATCAGCAGCATGTCCTGCCGCTCGCACAGCTCGGACAGGGCGCGCAGCCACTCGGGCCGGGCCACGTTGATGCCGCCCTCGCCCTGAACGGTCTCGACGATCACGGCGGCCGGCTTGTTGAGGCCGGAGCCCTGGTCCTCCAGCAGTCGCTCGAACCACAGGAAGTCCTCGACCGTGCCGTCGAAGTAGTTGTCGAACGGCATGGGCGTGCCGTGCACCAGCGGGATACCGGCGCCGGCCCGCTTGAAGGCGTTGCCGGTCACGGCCAGCGAGCCCAGCGACATGCCGTGGAAGGCGTTGGTGAAGGACACGATCGACTCGCGCCCCTTCACCTTCCGCGCCAGCTTCAGCGCGGCCTCCACGGCGTTGGTGCCGGTCGGGCCCGGGAACATGACCTTGTAGGGCAGGTCACGCGGCCGCAGCAGCAGGTTCTGGAAGGCCTCGAGGAAGGTGCGCTTGGCGGTGGTCGACATGTCGAGCCCGTGCGTGACGCCGTCACGCTCCAGGTAGTCGATCAGGGCGCGTTTCAGAACCGGGTTGTTGTGCCCGTAGTTCAGTGACCCCGCTCCGGCGAAGAAGTCGAGGTACTCATGGCCGTCCTCGTCGTACATGCGGCTGCCCACGGCGCGGTCGAAGACGGTGGGCCAGCCGCGGCAGTAGCTGCGCACCTCGGACTCAACGGTCTCGAAGACACTCAGGTCGGGCTGGGTGATGGTCACGACGGATCGCTCCTCGGTACGTGGGGGAAGAGTGCGGGAGTGGGGGCGGTGCGGGAAGTCAGTGGGGCAGAGGGCCGATGCGGTACAGGACCTCGGGGTCGTGCGGCCCGTCGGGGAACACGGCCGTGTCGAAGAGCACCTCGCGCTCCAGCCGGGCGCCGTGGCGCTCGGCGAACGACGTGAACAGGCGCTCCGAGGCGGTGTTGTCCGGGGTGATGGTGGTCTCCACCGTCGTCACCTCGCGCTCGGCCACGGTCCGGGCGACCAGACCGTCGAGCATCGTGGCGGCCAGCCCGCGCCCGCGGTGGGCCTCGTCCACTGCCACCTGCCAGACCAGCAGGGTGCGCGGGCTGTCCGGCCGCACGTACCCGGTGATGAAGCCCATCGGCTCGCCGTGCTCGTCACGCGCCACGGCCGACGTGGCGGCGAAGTCGCGGCACCACAGCAGATAGCTGTAGGACGAGTTCAGGTCCAGAACCTTGGAGTCCTTCGCCATCCGCCACAGTGCGGCTCCGTCGGCCACGGTGGGACGGTCGATTTGCGGATCTGCTTGTACGGCAGTCATACCAATTGAATTTACCCAGAGAAATTCAAAATCGCATCGCCGGGCGGGGTTACGTATGAGCCATGACTGTGTTATCGCGCGGGCGCGAGTCTTAAGGTGCGGAGGTGGCCAAATGTCTGGTATTGTCCCGGGAATATCGGGCGAAGCGGTCACGGTGTGTAACGCGTCACAGCCATGTAATCCCCACGAGATCTGCCCGAATTTCCCCGCCGAGTGTCCCCAAAATCTCTGGGTTTAGGACCGGGGAAAGCGGGCAGAAGAATACGGGAAGCTGTTCCTTGATGAATTCCTAATTGTGGGACAGCTTACATACGGTAGGCGACGGAAAACCACGTGTAATTCAGGCCCCGGTCACTCCGTCGATACTTTCCCGCAGGAGATCGGCGTGGCCATTGTGCCGCGCGTACTCCTCGATCATGTGAATCAGCACCCATCGCAGACTGACCTCCATCCCCGGGACCGGTCCCTCGGCGACCCGCCCGACGTGGTCCAGCGGCAGCCCCGCACACAGCTCCCGCCCGCGTGCGATCTCCCGCCGCCAGATCCCCAGCGCTTCGTCGAGACCCCGCCCCGGATCCAGCGCGTAACCGGTCGGGTCCTCGAACAGGGGCGGGGCATCGAGACCGGCGGTGACCCGCTGGAACCAGTTCCGCTCGACCTCGGCGAGGTGCTGCACCAGCCCGAGCAGCGTCAGCGCGGACGGCTCGGCCGACGGGATCCGCACCTGCGCGTCGTCCAGCCCGGCGCACTTCAGCTCCAGCGTGGCCCGGTGGAAGTCCAGCCAGCTCTCGAGCATGGCCCGCTCGTCACCGCTGAGGTGCGGCACGGGGCGGCCGTCGGGGAGGGTCGGGGTGTGCTCGGCAGATGTGTCGGTGGTCATACGGGGAGCATGGCACGGGCCACTGACAACGGGGAGTGACCTTAGGGGCCTTCTGATGGATCTCCGCAGCGTCGCGACGCCCGGCACGCACCCTCGCCGCACGGTGCGCAGGGCCAGGTGGCTCCGCCACATGACCCTCCGCACCGCACGCCGATCGCACGCACCGAACGCCGCTCCTTCTCCTGCGGAGATCCATCAGAAGGCCCCTAGCCCCCGCCGACTACCGCCACGCCTCCTCCGCGGCCCGCAGTGCCCCCTCCACATCCACCCGCAGCCCCTGCTCGGAGAGCGCGCCCCCGAGCGCCGCCAGGCTCGCCCGCACAGCCCCCCGTGTCGCATCCGCGCCGTAGTGGTTGACCCGGATCATCTCCTTGGCCAGCGCACCCCCGCCGGCGGCGACCGGCAAGGCGGGATCCGACTTCAGCGCCCTGGCCACCAGCTCCGACGCCACCACCCCGGACGGCGCCCGCAGTGTCGTGGCGACGGGCGCCGCGTCCCGGGCCTCGTACACATAGGGCTCCAGGCCGCCACCGAGCGCGACCGCCCCGGCCCGGGTGGCCGCCGCTGCGGAGGCGTGCCGGGCCATCACGGCATCGAGCCCCGCCGCCTCGATCCGCTCCACGCACGCCTCCAGCCCCAGCATCTCCAGTTGCGCCGGAGCGTGCGGCAGCGCCTTGCGGCCGCCGTCGATCCAGCGTTCCTTCCAGTCGAGGAGCGACAGATACGACCGGCGCGGCGCCCGCGGGTTCGCCGCCATCCGGGCCCAGGCCCGCTCGCTGACCGACACCGCCGAGACACCGGCGGGACCACCCATCGCCTTCTGCGCCCCGATCACGCACAGATCCACGCCCCACGCGTCTGTCAGCACCGGCTCGGCGCCGATCGACGCCACCGCGTCCAGGTAGAACAGCGCCCCGTGCGCCCGCACCACCTCGCCGATCTCCGCGACCGGGTTGGTGTTGCCGGTCGCCGCCTCCGCGTGCACCAGGGACACGAAGTCGATCTCCGGGTGCTCGGCGAAGGCCTGCCGGATCTGCTCGGCCGTGACCGCCGTGTGGAAGGGCACCGCCAGGTCCACCACCGTGGCGCCGCAGTCCCGCAGCCAGTCGCCGAAGGTCTGCCCGTACGGGCCCGTGATGACGTTCAGCGCCGTCGTCCCCGGCCCGGCCGCGGCACGGATCGCGCCCTCCAGCGGCAGCAGCGCCTCGCCCTGCGTGATCACGACGTCCTGCTCGGTGCTCAGCAGCCGCGCCACACGGTCCTCGATCGCGGCGAAGCGGTCCGCGCCGAGCGGGGCCAGGTCCAGAAACGGGTGCGTCACGGTGGGGCTCTCTTCATTCACGGGGCGGGCGGCGTCTGCCCGGGGCCGACGGCATCGAGGGTAACCGGCGGGTACCTGCCCCCTCGCAGCCGAGGTCCGCGGCTTACTAGGGTGCGGTGCATGAGCGATCGCACGGTGCTGCACGTGAGGGGACGGGTGCTCGTCGGGCCCGAGGACGTCCGCGACGAACTGTGGGTGGTGGACGGCCGCGTGACCTACGACCGTCCCGCCGGTGCCCGCGACATCCGCACCGTCAAGGGCTGGGCCCTGCCCGGCCTCGTCGACGCGCACTGCCACGTGGGACTCGACCGGCACGGCGCGGTTCCCCAGGACGTCGCCGAGAAGCAGGCCCTGACCGACCGGGACGCCGGCACGCTGCTGATCCGCGACGCCGGTTCGCCCTCCGACACCCGTTGGGTCGACGACCGCGAGGACCTGCCGAAGATCATCCGTGCCGGGCGGCACATCGCCCGCACCCGCCGCTACATCCGCAACTACGCCTGGGAGATCGAGCCGGAGGACCTCGTCGCCTACGTCGCCCAGGAGGCCCGGCGCGGCGACGGCTGGGTCAAGCTGGTCGGCGACTGGATCGACCGCGACCTCGGCGATCTGTCGGCCTGCTGGCCCCGCGGCGCGGTGGAGGCGGCGATCGCCGAGGCCCACCGCCTGGGCGCCCGCGTCACCGCGCACTGCTTCGCGGAGGACTCCCTGCGGGACCTCGTCGAGGCGGGCATCGACTGCATCGAGCACGCGACGGGCCTGACCGAGGACCTCATCCCGCTGTTCGCCGAACGGGGCGTCGCCATCGTCCCGACCCTGGTCAACATCGCGACCTTCCCGCAGCTCGCCGACGGCGGCGAGTCCCGGTTCCCGCGCTGGTCGGCCCATATGCGCCGGCTCCACGAACGCCGCTACGACACCGTCCGGGGCGCCTACGACGCCGGTATCCCCGTCTTCGTCGGCACCGACGCCGGCGGCGGCCTCGCCCACGGTCTGGCGGCGGCCGAGGTCGCCGAACTGGCCACCGCCGGCATCCCGCCCCTCGACGCGCTGGCGGCGGGAACCTGGACGGCCCGCACCTGGCTCGGCCGCCCCGGCCTGGACGAGGGCGCCCCGGCCGACCTGGTCGTCTACGACGAGGACCCCCGGGCCGACGTACGCGTACTGGCGGCGCCGCGCCGGGTGGTGCTGAACGGGCGCGTGGTCGGGTAGCCGCGAGGGTGACGCCGGGGAACGCCTGTGCAGGGGGAATCGAAAACTTCCACGGTATCGCCACGTTGGAGTGAAGAGGCGTCAGATCGCTGACGTCGTACGCCGGTTGCGCGAGTCTTTCCGGGTCCCGAGCCTGTCTCTCCTGGAGTCCCCACCGTGAACAGCACTTCCTTCCGCATGCCCGCACGCCGTCTGGCGACCGTGGTGACGGCCACGGCTCTCGCCGCCGGGCCTGTGGCACTGACCGGCGTGAGCCCGGCGCACGCCACCGGCGACCACGGCCGTGCGAGCGCCGTCGTCCTGCGCACCGGCCTCGATGTCTCCCTGCTGAACAAGTCGGTCGAGGCTCCGCTCGCCGTCTCCCTCAACGAGGTCCAGGCCCCGCGGAGCGCCGAGAAGACGGCACTGACCGCCCGCCTGGACGGGGTGAACGGCGGACGGCCGTTCAGCGTGCTGCGCGCGGACACGGCCGAGGCGAGAGCCACCGCGACCGCCACGAAGGCCGAGGGGAGCAGCACCCTGGCCCGCGCCCGCGTCCATGTCCCCGGCCTGCCGCTGCTGTCGGTCGTCGAGATCGAGCAGGTCACCTCGAAGGCCGTCTGCGAGGCCGGGAAGAAGCCGGTCGCCACGACCGAGCTGCCCGGCTCCGTGACCGTGCTCGGCAAGCGCGTCACCCTGTCCGCCGGCGGCCCGACGGACGTCGAGGTGCCGGGCGTCGGCGACGTACGCCTGGACCTCTCCAGGACGCGGACGACGTCCCGGTCGGCCGCAGCCACCGCCCTAGAACTCAAGGTGTCCGTCAACCCGTTGAAGCTGAACGTGGCCGAGGTGAACGGCACGCTCACCCTGGCCGAGGCGACCTGCGAGACCCCGAAGGCCGCGCCCGCCGCACAGCCCCCTGCCGAGCCGTCCGCTGAGCCGTCCGACGCCCCCGCCGAGATCGAGCCGCAGGGCGCCCCCGCCGAGGAGGGCCTGGCCGAGACCGGCGGCAGTTCTACGACCCCGTACATCATGGGCGGCGCGATCGCCCTGCTCGCCGTGGGCGGGGGAGCGGTGGCCCTGGCACGCCGCCGGGGCTGACCTTCCGGGGGCGCGGGGGCGGAGGGCCGTTCCTGGGCGGGCGCAGGTCCCGGACCGCGCGCTGCCCTGCCGACCCGCCGGACGGTTCCCGGCACACCGACCGAGGTGGAGCCAACGGGGGCCGCCCAGACCGGGCAGCCGCCTGCCGATGCCCTCCGACAGTTCGGCGAGCCCGACTGGCCGACGCGTGACCCGTCAGCCCGTCACTGCCCGCTCCAGTGCCCGCAGGAATCCGTCCGTCGTCGTCCGGTCCCGTACCGCCAGGCGGAGCCACTCCTCGTCCAGGCCGGGGAACGTGTCGCCGCGGCGCACGGCGTAGCCGAGGTCGCGCAGGCGGCGGCGGACGGCCGCCGCGTCCGGGAGACGGACCAGGAGGAACGGGCCCTCCGCCGGCTCGGCCACCCGCAACCCCGCCGCGGCGAACCGCGCGAGGCCCGCCACCAGGTGGGCGCGGTCCGCCGCGATGCGATGGGCGGCGTGGGCCGCCTCGGCCACGCCCCGGGGTCCCACGCACGCCCGTGCCGCGGCCAGCGCCGGTGTCGACACCGGCCACAGCGGCTGCGCCCGCTCCAGGTCCTCGACGGTCTCGGGCGCCGCCAGCACGTACCCGATCCGCAGCCCGGCCAGCCCCCAGGTCTTGGTCAGGCTGCGCAGCACCACCAGGCCCGGGACGTCGACGCGGCCCGCCAGGGCCTCGCGTTCGCCCGGCACCGCGTCCATGAACGCCTCGTCGACGACCAGCACCCGCCCGGGGCGGGCGAGCCCGGCGATCGTCTCCGTCGGGTGCAGCATCGACGTCGGGTTGGTCGGATTGCCGATCACCACCAGGTCCGCGTCCTCGGGAACGGCCGCGGGGTCCAGCCGGAAGCCGTCCTCCGCGCGCAGCAGCACCCGGCCGACCGTGTGCCCGGCGTCCCGCAGCGCCGCCTCCGGCTCAGTGAACTGCGGGTGGACCACGACCGGCCGCCGCACCTTCAGCGCCCGAGCCAGCAGTACGAACGCCTCCGCCGCGCCCGCCGTCAGCAGCACCCGTTCCGTCGGCAGCCCGTGCCGCTCCGCGACCGCCGCGCGTGCGGCCCGTCCGTCGGGATAGGCCGCGAGCCCGCCCAGCGACGCGGCGATGTGCTCCCGCAGCCACACCGGAGGCGTGTCGGCCCGGACGTTCACGGCCAGATCGACGAGTGAGCCGCCGTCGTCCCGGACCTCCGCGTCCCCGTGGTGCCGCAGATCGTGCCCGCTCTCAGTGCGCATGCGAGTCCGCCCCCTGCTGGAAGCGCCCGGGCGTGTGATGGACCCTGACGGCCTCCTCGTACCGCTCCCACACCAGGTCCAGCAGCTCCGGCTCCGGACCGATGACGCCGGCCGAGCGCACCTCGATCCCGGGGTGCGCCTCCGCCCAGCCCTCCGTCTGCTGCCGCACCCGGTCCGGCTGGACGCCGGTGAGCAGGAAGTACGGCAGGACCACGATCCGCCGGGCCCCCAGCCGCACGCACCGGTCGAGCCCGTTCGGCACGTCCGGCGCCGCCAGCGACGCGAACGCCGTCTCGACCCCCGCGTACCCGCGGCCCTCCCACAGCAGCCGCGCCGCCCTGTGCACCTCGGCGTTGGCGACGGGGTCCGTGGACCCGGGCCCCACCAGCAGCACCGTCACATCGGCCCGGTCACCCGGCCTGCGCCCCGCGGCGCCGCCCAGCGCCTCGTCCACCCGCCGTTCCAGCACGTCCAGCAGCACCGGGGGCGAGCCGAGCGGGGGGCCGTACGTGTACGAGATCCCGGGGTGCCGCTCCTGCTCACGGGCCAGGGCCGCCCGGATACCGCCCTGGGCGTGCCCGGCGGGCACCAGCGTCAGCGGAACGGCGGTGAAGTGCCGTACGCCCCGCTCCACCAGCTCGGTGACGGCGTCGCCCAGCGGCGGCCGCGACGGCTCGACGAGGCCGCCCGCGACGGGCAGTTCGGGGCGCCTGGCCCCCAGCTGCCGTACGAACGCGCGGAACGCCTCGGATCCGGTGTCGTCACGGGCGGTGCCTTGGCCGGCGATGAGCAGGGCGGGCGGGGTGGTCACAGGTGCTCCTCGGCGGAAGTGGGATGGTACGGCGGGACGTTGAGCGCGGCCTGGGATCCGGCCGGACGGGTCGGGCCGGAACCCGGCTCGGCGCCCTGCGGGCGCCGTACGACGGCACAGGTCGCCCGCGCCGGGCTCGCGGCCGACTTCCGCTTGGGGACGAGGAGTTCGCCGCCGCCCGCGAGCGCGGCGGCCTCGGCCACCGACGGGGTGCCGACGGCGGTGAGCGGCGCGTCGGACGGGTTCGGCACGTCGACCTCCGCCAACTCCCCGGCGGAGTACGTCACCAGGCGCACCCCGAGCCGCCGCGCCGCCTCGACCACGCCCGGCTCCCGCGCCTTGGCGTCGGCGGTGGCGAGCTCGGCGACACACGCCGCGGACAGCCCGGCCTCCCGCAGGGCGTCCGCGACCAGCCCGAGCACCTCCTCGACGGAAGCGCCCCGCGCCGCCCCGACCCCGACGACCAGGGACGGCGGCCCCGGCACCACCTCGGGCCCGACCCCGATGCCGCCCAGCCTGCCGCTCATGACGTCCGGCACCTCTCGACGAACCGGAGGGCGACACCGGGCTCGGACGCCCAGTGCGTGTGCAGATAGCTCGCGTGCACACCGCGTCGTACGAACCCTTCGATCCGCCGCTCCGGGGAGCGGAACCCCCAGGCGGGATCCGGCCCCGAGCCCGGCTCCACGGCCGTCCGGTGGAATTCGTGCCCCCGCATCCGGGTCCCCGCCGCCGCGAGCACACTGTCGCCGACCGCCACGGCGTCCCGGTACCCCAGGGTGAGCCGCCGCGTCATCCGCGCCCCGGCGTCCAGCACCCCGCACATCGGCTGCCCGTCCAGCTCCCGGCACAGATACAGCAGCCCCGCGCACTCGGCCGCGACCGGCGCGCCGCTCTCGGCCAGTCCGGCGACGGCCTTGCGCAGGGGTTCATTGGCCGACAGCTCGGAGACGTACATCTCCGGGAACCCGCCCCCGATCACCAACCCGCTGGTGTCTTCGGGCAGTTCCTCGTCCCGCAGGGGATCGAAGGGCACGACCTCGGCACCGGCGGCGGTGAGCAGTTCGGTGTGCTCGGCGTAGGAGAAGGTGAACGCCTCACCGCCGGCCACGGCGATCCGGGGCCGGGGTCTCTCGTGCGACCGCTTAGGCCGGTCGACGGGCGAGGAGACCGCCTCGGCCGCGTCCCAGGGCGCGCACGACAACGTGCCCGCACCCCGGGCCAGCCGCATCAACGCGTCCAGATCACAGCCCTCGGCAACCTGCGCGGCCATGGCCGCGACGGCACCGAGGGCCTCCTCGCGCCGCTCGGCGACCGGCACCAGCCCCAGATGCCGCGACGGCGTGTCCACCTGCGGCGCCCGCCGCAGCACCCCGAGCACCGGCACCCCGACCTGCTCCATGGCCTCACGCAGCAGCCACTCGTGCCGGTCCGACGCGACCTTGTTCAGAATCACGCCCCCGACCCGCACCTCCGGATCCCAGGAGGTGAACCCGTGCACCAGCGCCGCCACCGACCGGGACTGCGACGAGGCGTCGACGACCAGCACCACCGGCGCCCGCAGCAACTTGGCGACATGAGCCGTAGACGCCAGCTCGCCCTCGCCGGCCGCCCCGTCGAACAGCCCCATCACGCCCTCGACGACGGCGATGTCACACCCCCGCGCCCCGTGCTGGAACAACGGCCCGACCAGCTCCGGCCCGCACAGATAGGCGTCGAGGTTCCGTCCCAGGCGCCCGCTCGCGAGCGCGTGATACCCGGGGTCGATGTAGTCCGGCCCGACCTTGTGCGGGGACACGGCGAGTCCCCGCGCGGCGAACGCGGCCATCAGCCCCGTGGCGACGGTGGTCTTGCCGCTGCCGGAAGCGGGCGCGGCGACGACCAGCCGGGGGACGGACGAGGACATCACCACTCGATGCCCCTCTGCCCCTTCTGACCGGTGTCCATGGGGTGCTTCACCTTGGACATGTCGGTCACGAGGTCCGCGAAGTCGACGAGCTTCTCGGGCGCGTTCCGCCCGGTGATCACGACATGCTGGGTCCCGGGCCGGTTCCGCAGCACCTCCACGACCTCGTCGGTGTCGATCCAGCCCCAGTGCAGCGGATAGGCGAACTCGTCCAGCACATACAGCTTGTACGTCTCGGCCGCCAGGTCACGCTTGACCTGCTCCCAGCCCTCCCGGGCCTTCTCCTCGTTGTCCATCTGCCCGTCGCGCTGCACCCACGACCAGCCCTCGCCCATCTTGTGCCAGTCGACGGACCCGCCCTCACCGGACGCCCCGAGCACGCGCAGCGCGTTCTCCTCGCCGACCTTCCACTTCGCCGACTTGACGAACTGGAACACCCCGATCGGCCACCCCTGGTTCCAGGCCCGCAGCGCGAGCCCGAAGGCGGCGGTGGACTTGCCCTTGCCGACGCCCGTGTGAACGAAGACGAGCGGCCGGTTCCGGCGCTGTCGGGTCGTCAGTCCGTCGTCCGGAACGACACTCGGCTGTCCCTGCGGCATTACGCGGCCCTCCTCGAAGTACCCTGCACATCCTTGACCAGACCGGCGATGGAGTCGGCCCGCAGCTCGTCCAGCGTCACGGCGGTGCCGCCCAGCTCACCCGCGAGCTGCCCGGCGAGCCCCAGCCGCACCGGCCCCGACTCGCAGTCCACGACGACCGACGCGACGCCCTCGGCCGCGAACAGCCGCGCCGCCCGCCCGGCCAGGGCGACCGGCTCCGGGCCCCCGGTGGCCCGCCCGTCCGTCACCACCACGACCAGCGGCCGCCGCGCGGGATCGCGCAGCCGCTCCACCCGCAGCACGTCGTGCGCACGCAGCAGCCCGGCGGACAGCGGCGTGCGGCCGCCGGTCGGCAGCGACTCCAGCCGGGCCGCCGCCGCGTCCACGGACGAGGTCGGCGGCAGCGCGACCTCCGCGCCCGACCCCCGGAAGGTCACCAGGCCCACCTTGTCCCGCCGCTGGTACGCGTCCAGCAACAGCGACAGCACGGCCCCCTTCACGGCGCTCATCCGCTGCCGCGCCGCCATCGACCCGGAGGCGTCCACGACGAACAGCACGAGATTGCCCTCGCGGCCCTCGCGGGTGGCCTGCCGCAGGTCGTCGCGGCGCACGACGAGTCCCGGCCCGGACCGCCCGCGCGCCCGCTGGTGCGGGGCCGCGGCCTGCACGGTCGCCGCCAGGTGCAGCTTGGTGAGGGAGCCCTTCGGCCGCCGGGCGCCCGTGGTCCGGCCGTGCTCGGTCCGGGCCCGCGAACGCCGCCCGGCGGCGCCCTCGCCGAGTCCGGGCACGCTCAGCACCTTGGTCCGGAAGGGTTCGGAAGCGCGGGCGGCCGACTGCTCGCCCGCTCCTGACGGCTGCGGCTGCTTGTCCTCCCCGGCCTCGGGCCGGGCCCCCGTGTCACCGCCCTGGGGCCCCTCGTCGGGCGCCGGCTGCCCGCCGCCCCCATCGGGCCCGTCAGGACCCGAGCCCGGGTCCGGGTCGAGGTCCGGGTCCGGGTCGTCGTCCCCGGAGAACTCCTCCAGGGTCTCGTCCAGCTTGTCCTCGTCGAGACCCGGCGCGTCGAAGGGGTTGCGGCGCCGGCGGTGCGGCAGCGCGAGCAGCGCGGCCTGCCGTACGTCCTCGGCGAGCACGTCCGTACGACCGGCCCAGGCCGCCAGCGCGGTGGCGGTCCGGGCCATCACGATGTCGGCGCGCATGCCGTCCACCTCGAAGGCCGCACAGGTCGCCGCGATCTGCCGCAGCGCGTCGTCGCCCAGCCGCACCGACGGCAGCAGGTCCCGCGCGGCCACGATCCGGGCCCGTACGTCGGCCTCCTCCTCGGCCCAGCGGGCGGCGAAGGCGGCCGGGTCGTCGTCGTAGGCCAGCCGCCGTCGTACGACCTCCACGCGCTGCTCGGGCTCGCGCGAGGCCGCGACCTCGACGGTCAGCCCGAACCGGTCGAGCAACTGCGGCCGCAGCTCGCCCTCTTCGGGGTTCATGGTGCCGACCAGCAGGAAACGGGCGGCGTGCCGCACCGAGACGCCCTCCCGCTCCACGTACGAGGCGCCCATCGCCGCCGCGTCCAGCAGCAGGTCGACCAGGTGGTCGTGGAGGAGGTTGACCTCGTCGACGTAGAGGATGCCGCGGTGCGCGTCGGCGAGCAGGCCGGGCTCGAAGGCCTTCACGCCCTCCGACAGTGCCCGTTCGATGTCCAGCGCGCCCACCAGCCGGTCCTCGGAGGCGCCGACGGGCAGCTCGACCATGCGGGCCGGCCGGGAGGCGAAGCCCCCCGGCTCGTGCGGCCCGTCCGGGCAGCCGGGGTCGGGCGAGCCCGGGTCGCAGGAGAAGCGGCACTCGGAGACGACGTCCACCTCCGGCATGAGCGCCGAAAGCGCCCGCACGGCCGTCGACTTGGCCGTGCCCTTCTCGCCGCGCACCAGCACACCGCCGACCGCCGGTGACACGGCGTTCAGCAGCAGCGCGAGCCGCAGATCGTCCTGGCCGACCACGGCCGTGAACGGAAAGGGGGTGGTCACTTTTCGTCGTCCTCCAAGTCGCCTTCGCGTTGCGGATGGATGTCGGGTCGCGGATGGATCAGGCAGCCGGTCCAGCGTCTCAGGTGGCCCGCGGTCGCCGCAGCGGCGGTCCGCACCACCGCCGCCGTCCTCATACGGGCGCTCCCGGCGGGACGAACGGCAGCCCCGGCGGCGCGCCGGACTCGATGAGCCGCCACAACGCGTCCGTGTCCGCGTGCTGTTCGATCAGGTCGCCGAGCCGGTCGAGCTGCTCCTCGCGCAGCGCGGCGAACGAGGTGTCCGGCGCCGGCACGAAGCGTCGGCCCGCGGCGGCCGCCACCTCGCGCAGGAAGGCCCGCCGGAATCCGTCCGACTCCAGCGAGCCGTGCCAGTGCGTGCCCCAGGTCTGGCCGACCCGGCAGCCGTCCAAGAAGGGAGTACCGCCGGTGACATCGGCGACCCCGTGGTGGATCTCGTAGCCCTCGACCTGCTCCCCGAGGGCCTCGCCCGCCGGCCGGGTGAGGGTCTTCTCGCGGGCGAACCGCACCCGCACGGGCAGGATCCCGAGCCCGTCGACATGGCCCCTGCGGCTCTCGACGTCGTCCTCGATGTGCTCGCCGAGGATCTGGAAGCCGCCGCAGACGCCGAGGACGGGCCGCTGCTCGGCGGCCCTGCGCACGAGCGCCTCGGCCAGCCCCCGCTCCCTGAGCCACTCCAGCGCGCGGACCGTCCCCCGGGTGCCCGGCACGATGACGAGGTCGGCGTCGGCGAGTTCCTCCGGCCGGTCCACGAACCGCACGACGACACCGGGTTCGGCGGCCAGCGCGTCGACGTCGGTGAAGTTGGACATGAGAGGGACCGCGCATACGGCGACACGCAGCACGTCCTCGCCGACGGGCGGCGCGACGACGGACTCCCGGACCGTCCCCCGCAGGGAGACGCGCAGCCCGTCCTCCTCGTCGATCCCGAGCCCGTGCCGGAACGGCAGAACGCCGTACGTGTGCCGCCCGGTGAGGCCGTGCAGCATGTCGAGCCCCGGCTCCAGCAGGGAGACGTCCCCGCGGAACTTGTTCACGAGGAACCCGGCGACACACTCCTGGTCCTCGCGCGACAGCAGGGCGACGGTCCCGAAGAACGAGGCGAAGACCCCGCCCCGGTCGATGTCGCCGACGACGAGTACGGGGAGGCCGGCGTTGCGGGCGATCCCCATGTTGACGATGTCCGTCCGCCGCAGATTGATCTCGGCGGGAGAACCGGCCCCCTCACAGATCACCGCGTCATACGTGCCCCGCAACCGCTCCAGGCAGTCCAGCACCGTCCCGAGCAGCCTCTGCTGCCGCCCTCCGTGGTACCCGCGCGCACTGAGTTCCCCGACCGGCTTGCCCAGCAGCACGACCTGGCTGCTCTGCTCGCCGCCGGGCTTGAGCAGCACGGGATTCATCAGCGCGGTCGGCTCCACCCGGCACGCCTGCGCCTGCATGGCCTGCGCCCGCCCGATCTCGGCGCCTTCCCGCGTCACGAACGAATTCAGGGACATGTTCTGCGCTTTGAAGGGCGCGACCTTGACGCCCTGCCGAACCAGCCATCGGCAGATCCCGGCGGTCACGACGCTCTTGCCCGCGTCGGAGGTGGTGCCGGCGACGAGAAGCCCACCGCCCGTCATGACGTACGCCCCTTCACGAAGTGGCGCGCGGCGACACAGACGCCGAGCGCGAGCCAGCCGACACGCCTGGACAGCCGTACGGCCCGTTCGATGTCCCGGGTTTCGACGCCGCGCCCCGCGCCGTTGAGGACGGGCCGGTGCTCGACGCGCCCGCCGTAGGACAGGGTCCCGCCGAGCCGCACCCCGAGCGCCCCCGCGAACGAGGCCTCCACGGGCCCGGCGTTGGGACTCGGATGCTTGGCGGCGTCGGCACGCCAGGCCGTCACGGCTCCCCGCGGATCGCCCCCGGACACGGCCGCGAGCGCGGCGGTCAGCCGGGCCCCGGGCCACCCCGCGACATCGTCAAGCCGTGCGGAGGCCCAGCCGTAGCGCCGGTACCGCGCCGACTTGTGCCCGACCATGGCGTCGAGGGTGTTGACGGCCCGGAACCCGACAAGCCCCGGCACGCCACCTATCGCCCCCCACACGAGCGCCCCCACGACGGCGTCGGAGGTGTTCTCCGCGACGGACTCGACGACGGCCCGGGCGATCCCGTCGGCGTCCAGGGCCTGCGGATCCCGTCCGCACAGATGCGGCAGCCGCGCACGGGCCGCGTCGACGTCCCCGGCTTCCAGGGCGCGCCCGATGGCCTGAGCCTCCCGCGCGAGCGAAGTCCCCCCGACGACGGCCCAGGTGGCGACAGCGGTCAGTCCGACAGCAGCGGGGGCGGAGGTACGCACGGCACGCGCGGCGACGGCCCCCAGCGCGACGGCCCCGCCCGCGCACACCACGGTGTGCAGCGTGCCCCATCCCCGGTGGTCCCGCCACAACACCCGCTCCACGGCACCCGCGGCCCGCCCGAACGCGGCGACCGGATGGCCCCGGCGAGGATCGCCGAGCAGCAGATCACCGATCAGACCGACGGCGGCACCGTACGCGTGAACGCGACCGGCACCCACGGGCTCAGCCGGCCACGGGGGCGGACAACGGTGGGGTACTGACCCTCGATCGGCAGCCGAACATGGCGATATGTCCTCACTCAGGGTGTCCACGCCCTGGTTCGACGAGACCGGCGGTGAGAGTTCCTGGCTCCCGGGGGTTGTCGCCCCGGTGACAGTGGCGGGACCGCGCCGGACTTCCACCGGCTTCCTCTCCTGCCGCCGTATTGGCCCCGGCAGTCCACCACGGCCGCGAACCGCCGTCAACTTGCCGTTGACCTGCGAGGGGAGAGTGTGGACAAGCCCACACCGCTTGCCTCGCAGAGGGTGTGGGCGGCCGCCCCGCACACGCAACCGGGCGGCCCGGGACCGAAGTCCAGTGCCGCCCGGCGAAAAGACGATCGCGGTCAGGCCACGATCAGATAGATCCCGTACCCGACAGCCGCCGCACACGCCGCGAAGCACGCGTACGCACCCGTCACCGCGAGCCCCGCGGACCCGCCCGCCGCCACCGCCCGCTCGCGGCGCGACAGGCCGGTGATGCCGAGGGTGAACAGGCCGACGAGGGTCACGGTGGCCACGAGGCTGACGCCGAAGACGGAGCCGAGGGTCGCCCAGTCGATCTTCATCTCAGAGATTCTTCCTTGTCACCGGGTAGGCGGGATCAGACCGAGGTGGTCGTGGTGGAGGGCTTGCGATCGGCCTGGGCCGGGATCGTGGCGGCCAGTTCCTCGGACGGGCCCGCCGGAGGCGGCGTCACGGCGGCGATGGCGGTGGTCACGACGCCGGCCGGCTCCTCGTCGACCTCGTTGACGTTCGTGTGGTCGACGACCTCGCGGCGCGACAGCTTCCAGATCACCGCGCTGGAGGCGATCAGGAAGATCGCCACGACCGCCGTGCCCCAGTTCCCGAAGCCGGTCACGTACTCGGCGAGCGCGCCCACCAGGGCCGCCGCCGGCAGCGTCAGACCCCAGGCGACGAACATCCGCGTCGCCGTCGACCAGCGGACCACGCCGCCCTTGCGGCCGAGCCCCGCGCCCATCACCGCGCCGGACACGGAGTGGGTGGTGGAGAGGGAGAAGCCGAGGTGCGAGGAGGCCAGGATGACCGTCGCCGCGCTGGTCTGGGCGGCGAAGCCCTGCTGCGGCTGGAGGTCGGTCAGGCCCTTGCCCATGGTGCGGATGATGCGCCAGCCGCCGAGGTAGGTGCCGAGCGCGATGGCGATACCCGCCGAGAGGATGACCCACATGGGCGGGTCGGAGTCGGGGGCGACGGCGCCGCCGGCGACCAGGGCGAGGGTGATGACACCCATCGTCTTCTGGGCGTCGTTGGTGCCGTGGGCCAGCGAGACCAGGCCCGCGGAGGCGATCTGGCCGGCGCGGTAGCCCTTCTTGGAGGCCTCGCCGTCGGCTTTCTTGCCGAGGGAGTACGTCAACCGGGTGGCGAGCATCGCCGCGATGCCCGCGACCAGCGGGGCGGCGATCGCCGGGATCAGCACCTTGGTGACCAGCACGTCACCGTGCACCGCGCCGACACCCGCCGAAGCGATCGTGGCGCCGATCAGGCCGCCCATCAGGGCGTGCGACGAACTGGACGGCAGACCGACGAGCCAGGTCAGCAGGTTCCAGAGGATCGCGCCGACCAAGGCGGCGAAGATGACCTCGGGACGGATGCCGGCCTCGTCGACGAGGCCTTTGGAGATCGTGTTCGCGACTTCGACGGACAGGAAGGCGCCGACCAGGTTGAGCACCGCGGACATGGCCACCGCGATCTTCGGTCTCATGGCGCCCGTGGAAATGGTCGTGGCCATCGCGTTCGCGGTGTCGTGGAAACCGTTCGTGAAATCGAACGCAAGTGCGGTTACCACCACAATCGCGAGGATCAGCGAGAAGCTTTCCATTTACCCAGGCAATCGTTCGGCGTCGTTGGCGGGACGAACGTAGGTAACCCGAGTGAACGGAAGATGAACTGGGAGGGGCGCAGGGGTGTCCGCAACGGGGGGCCGTCATTCCGCCCTGGTGCGGCGGCCCTTGCGCCCCAACGATCACGTGCCCCTGGCGAACTGTTTCAGTCGATCGAGTGACCCGTCGAAGAGATTCTGATCACCCGGAAGGGTGCCGTCGCCGTTGTCGTACTGCCAGAAGGTCCAGGAGGACCAGCCGGCCGGCAGCGGCCCCGCGCTCGCCGCGTTGTAGCGGGCGACCCACAGGGGGTGGTTCGCGGCGAACGCGCGGCTGCTGCCCGTGCACGTGTTCCACCAGTGAGTGGTCGTGTAGATCACCGGGCGGCGGCCGGTGAGCCGCTTGACCTCGTCGCTGAACGACTTGATCCAGCTGACCATCGCGGCCTTGCTCAGGCCGTAGCACTTGTGCTTCTTGTCGTACGGGTTGTACTCGATGTCGAGCGCCGGCGGCAGCGTCCAGCCGTCCGCGCTCCAGCTGCCGCCGTTGCGGACGAAGTGGGCCGCCTGCGCCCGGCCCGACGACCTGTTCGGCAGCGCGAAGTGGTAGGCGCCGCGGACGAGGCCCGCCGCGCGCGAGCCGTTGTACTGCCGGCTGAAGTAGGGGTTGCGGTAGGTGGTGGACTCGGTCGCCTTGACGTAGACGAATCTGGCGCCCTTGGCCTTCGCGCGCTGCCAGTCGACGTTCTTCTGGTGGGACGAGACGTCGTGCCCCTTCGGGCGGCTCGCCGCAGCGGCCGGGAACTCCGCGAGCGAGGTCCCTCCCAGCGCGAGTGCGGCGGCGGAGACCGCCAGTAAGCGGGCGCGGCGGCGGGTCGATATGTGGTCACGGGCCATGTGATTCCCCCCGGAATGGCGACGTGCACGGCAAATCCCCCAGAGAGTACTGGAAGGCCGTTGAATGCCCGATGATCTCCGGCCAAGAGAGATCCGCGACGCGTTTGTGCCGGTATGCGCCCTTACGGAGGCGCGGTTTCCGGCCTAAAGTGCCCTCGCCCGGCGGCGCGTTGAAGGGGTGCCTGGCAGGATCGCCGCATGGCTGAGCAGCGAGGCGACGCGCGGGACACGGGGGACGTCCGAGGCGGCGGACAGGATGTGACGGAGCCACGGCGGAGGGGTGTGCGCCCCGAGGAGGCCCGCGCCTGGGAAGACCTCGTCGCGACGGCCCGCCGGACGGTAGCCGACGGGCTCGTCGTCGGAACGTCCGGCAACGTCTCGGTGCGCGTCGGGGACATCGTCCTGGTCACACCGTCGGGCGTGCCCTACGACCGGCTGGCGCCGGACGATGTCACCGGGGTCGGCCTCGACGGCCGGCAGGTTCTCGGTGCGCTCGTCCCGACCAGCGAGCTGCCCATGCACCTCGCCGTCTACCGCACGACCGGCGCCCGCGCCGTCGTCCACACCCACGCCGTGCACGCGACGGCGGTCTCGACCCTCGTGAGCGAGCTCCCGCTGATCCATTACATGGCCGCCGCGCTCGGCGGACCCGCCCGGGTTGCCCCGTATGCGACGTACGGCAGCGACGAGTTGGCCGAGAACATGCTCCGCGCCCTCGCCGACCGCTCCGGCTGCCTCCTCCAGAACCACGGCACGATCACCTACGGCACGTCACTGGACCAGGCCTACGACCGCACCGCCCAGCTGGAATGGATGTGCCGGCTCTGGCTGACCGCCGCATCGGTCCCGGGCCTGTCCCCGAGCCTGCTGTCCACGGAACAACTGGCGGAGGTGGAGCACCGACTCCGCGGCTACGGCCAGCCTGCCTGACCCGCTCCTCCCCGGCCTACTGACCCGCCGCCCACCCCCGGGTGCCCGTCACCCCACCCACCGCAACCACCACCGCCGACCACCGGCGCCCGGCCCTGGGCGCGGCGACCACTTCGCCGAGCACGGGCGTCCCGACAGTGGCGCGGCCACCGGTGTCCTGCCGGGGGTGCGGCCACTGGTCCGCCGGTCGCCGGCTTCCTGCCGGGGGCGCGGTCACTGCTCCGCCGGTCGCCGGCATCCGGTCCCGCGCGTGTCCACTGCCCCGCCGGTCATCGGCTTCCTGCCGCGGGTACGGCCACCTACCGGTGTCCCGCCCCGCGCGTGGCCACAGCTTCGCCGGTCGCCGGCTTCCCGCCGGGGCGCGGCCATCGCTCCGCCGGTCGCCGGCCTCCCGCCCCGCGCGCGTCTACTGCTCCGCCGGTCACCGGCTTCCTGCCGCGGGTGCGGCCATCGCTCCGTCGCTACCGGCATCCGGTCCCGCGCGTGGCCACTGCTCCGCCGGTCGCCGGCCTCCCGCCCCGCGCGCGTCTAGTGCTCCGCCGGTCACCGGCTTCCTGCCGCGGGTGCGGCCACCACTCCGTGGGCTACCGGTGTCCCGCCCCGCGCGTGGCCACTGCTCCGCCGGTCACCGGCATCCTGCCGCGGGCGCGGCCATCGCACTGTCGGCTACCGGCACCCCACCCCGCGGCCCCACCCGCCGGATACTGCTTCGCCGGCGGGCCCAGCCCCGCCCGCCGGATACCGCCGCGGAGACCGCACCCCCGCCGATCACCCCCGCCCCCGCGCCCGTCACCCCTCCGGCCCGCCCCCGTCACCCCGCCGCCCCCGCCCACTGGTCCCTCGCCCGGTCCGCCGGGACACTGGAGCCGTGCGTACTGTCAGAGCGGCGGCCGCTGCCGCCACCGCCGTGATCGGAGCCGGGGCAGCCGCCGTGGCCGCCGGACGGTTCGCCAGCGACGCCGCGCTCAAGGCGCCTCCCGGCAGGCCGCTGCCCACCGAACCCCGGCTCACCGTGCACGGCACCGCCGCGGGCCAGATCACCCTCACCCGGGACCTGGCCGCCCTGCGGCCCGGCCGCTACGGCCTCTCCGGGGACGGCTCCCACGCGGTGGTCGGCCCCGTGCTGGACACCGCCCCGCACACCGCCGACACCGTCGTACGCCGCCTGGAGAGCGTCACGCACGGCACCCTGAAGGCCGGAGACAAGGCCTGGCTCACCGCGAACGTGTACGTCGGCAACCCGAGCGCCGCCCTCGGTCTCGAACACGCCGACGTCGACATCCCCGGTGAACTCGGCGCCCTGCCCGCCTGGTTCGTGCCCGGCGCCCGGGACACCTGGGTGATCGCCGTGCACGGCCTGGGCACCACACGGGAACTGGCCATGAACGTCATGGAGTTCCTGCACCGCAGCCGCTTCCCGGTGCTCGCCCTCGCCTACCGCGGCGACCTGGGCGCGCCCCGCCGGCCCGACGGACTGAACCACCTCGGCGAGACCGAGTGGCGCGACCTCGACGCGGCGATCCGCTACGCCGTGCGCCACGGCGCCCGGCAGGTCGTCCTGCACGGCTGGTCCACCGGCGCCACCATGGCCCTGCGCGCCGCCGCGCACTCGGGACTGCGCGACCGTGTCTCGGGGCTGGTCCTGGACTCCCCGGTGCTGAGCTGGCAGACCACCCTGCGCGCCCTCGCCGCGGCCCGCCGCACCCCGGGCGCGCTGCTGCCCCTCGCGGTCCGCGCCGCCCAGGGCCGCACCGGCCTGTACGACGACGGCGTCGCGGGCCCGGCCCCGTTCGACGGGATCCACATCCCGGCGCTCGTCTTCCACGGCCCGGACGACACGGTGGCTCCCTGGCGGTTCTCCCGCCACCTCGCCGACGCGCGCCCCGACATGGTCGCCCTCTACACCGTCGGCAACGCGCCCCACGGAGCGATGTGGAACGCCGACCCGAAGGCCTACGAGGAGGCGTTGCGACGCTTCCTGACGCCACTGATGTGACCCCGTCCATCGCCCCCGCGCCCCGTCGCGACCAGGGCCCGCCCCGCTCCGCACCGACCGGTCGCGATGATTCCGTTTAGCGTCGTACCACTGGCTTGTTTCCGGCCCTCGGCCGCTCGCCGGGCCCGGTGCGTTGGCCATCCCCGTCGCCCGCCGTGACATTCCGTTTGGGTTTTCGGACCGTCAACCGGAAGACTGCACCCGTGACGTCCCGTATCCCGCGCGACTCCAGGCTTCGACTCGTCCGCCCGCGACCCCTGGCCGCCGCCCCCAGAGCGATGAACCAGCGGCGCTCGCGCCGACCCGCACCGCGCCCCCCGGAGGGCACCCCGGCACCGGCGGAGCTGGCCAGAATGGCGCGCTCAGGTCTGGCCGCCGCGGCCCGCGTCGCCCGCTGGGCCGACGCCGCGCTCGGCCCCGGCGGGGACAGCGCCACCGCCGACGGCAAGGCCACCCTCTCCGACGCGACCGCCGAACGGGCCGCCCGCGACCTGGGTCTGACCCCGGCTCAGGTCAGAGGAGACTGGGACACCGCCCGTCTCGCCGGCCTCGTCGAGGTGCACGGCGACAGCGCCCGCCCCGGCTGGCGGCTGCGCGCCTGGGACCGCGACGACAGCGCCGTCCTGCGCGGCTGGGTCGCCCTCTTCGACGCCTGGTCGCTCGCCCATCCGGAGCCCGAGGACCGCGAGGCCGCCGCCGTCGCCGAGGTCGTCTCGGCCATGCCGCAGGCGCTCTCCTTCCTCCAGCTCTCCGCCGGCCCCGTCCCCGTGGAGCAGCTCCTCGACCTCCTGGAGCAGCGCGTCACCGAGCTGCGCACCGCACGCTGCGAGATCCCCTACGGCCCTCAGCCCGAGCCGGTGGCCGAGCCGGAGCCCACCGACGCCCCGCTCGCCCCCCTCCTCGACTGGGCCCTGCGCGCCCTCGCCTCCGTTGGCGCCCTCACCTACGGCGACGGCCAGGCCACGCTCACCCCGCTCGGCAGCTGGGCCGTCTGGGTCAAGCTGGAGCAGATCTGCGTCGCCGCGCAGAGCCCCGCCGGGAACATCGAGCAGGCGGCCGAGGACATGCTCCGCGGCTGCGCCCAGCTGCGCCCGAACGCGGCCCGCGCCGAGTACCGCGCCTGGCTCGCCGCCCGCCCCGTCGGCAGCGCCGTCACCGAACTCCTCGGCGCCGCCCGCGGCGAGGACGCCCTGCTGCGCGGCCTCGCCTTCGAGGCACTGCGCGTGGTCGGAGCCCCCGCCGAGCCCGACGTCCGCGGCGTGGTCGCCGAGCCGACGCTCAGGCCGTACGCCCTGCTGTGGCTGGCCGAGCACGACGGCGCCGACCCGGAGGACGCCCACGAGGTCCTCACCCGTCAGGAGGCGACCTGGCTGTGGGTGGACACCGCGGCCGCCGTCGCCGACCACGGCGAGGCCCCGCTGCTCGTCAGGCACCTGGAATCCGCGATCCAGCCCACCATCCCGATGCTCCTGGACGAGGTACGCGCCGTCGGGCACCCGCGCACCGTGCAGGTCCTGGTCGCCCTCGCCGCGGCCCACCCCGACCCGGCCCTGGCCAAGGCCGTACGCCGGGCGGCGTTCCAGGTGCACACCGGCGGCAGCTAGAGGGTTATCTCGGGCGCGTACGTCCCGAAGCTCCACACATTGCCCTCGAGGTCCCGGGCCATGTAGTCCCGCGAGCCGTAGTCCTGGTCCGTCGGGGGCATCAGGATCTCCACGCCGTGGTCCACGGCGCGGCGGTGGTGTGCGTCGACGTCGTCCACCACCACGTACACCCCCGTGGTGCCCGCCTCTTTCATGGCCGCGTCGAACACGCCGCCGCGGCCCTTGGTGCCGAGCATCACCGCGCCGTTGCCCTGCGTCAGCTCGGCGTGCATCACCGAGCCGTCCTCGCCTTCGTACACCGAGAGCTCCGTGAAACCGAAGGCCTCAGTGAGCTGCCGGACCGCCGCTTTCGCGTCCGTGTACAGCAGCGTCGGGTAAATGCTCGGACGTCCGCCGGACGAGCCTGCCATGGCGATCACTTCCTCGTTGTCCCGCTGCCTGACTCAGTCAAAAAGTGCTTGCACGTCCCCGTTAGACTGTCCCCCATGGCCATTCTCCTCGCGCATTAGACGGCGGGAACGTCCTCAGCCGTCCATCCCGCCCCCGTATCCGCCCTGGAGTCTGTCCGTGATCTCCGCCTCCGGTATCGAGCTGCGCGCCGGTGCCCGCGTCCTCATCGAAAACGCCACCTTCCGAGTCGCCAAGGGCGACCGCATCGGCCTGGTCGGCCGCAACGGCGCAGGGAAGACCACTCTGACCAAGTGCCTCGCCGGCGACGGCATCCCCGCCGGCGGCACCATCACCCGCTCCGGTGAGGTCGGCTACCTCCCGCAGGACCCCCGCACCGGCGACCTCGACGTCCTCGCCCGCGACCGCATCCTCTCCGCCCGCGGCCTGGACGTGCTGATCCGCAAGATGCGCGAGAACGAGGAGCGCATCGCCAACGGCAAGGGCGGCACCCGCGACAAGGCGCTCAAGCAGTACGAGCGGCAGGAGACGGAGTTCCTCACCAAGGGCGGGTACGCCGCCGAGGCCGAGGCCGCCACCATCGCCGCCGCGCTCAATCTGCCCGACCGTGTGCTCGGCCAGCCCCTGCACACGCTCTCCGGCGGTCAGCGCCGCCGCATCGAGCTGGCCCGCATCCTGTTCTCCGACGCGGACACCCTGCTGCTCGACGAGCCGACCAACCACCTCGACGCCGACTCGATCATCTGGCTGCGCGACTACCTGAAGACCTACCGCGGCGGCTTCATCGTGATCTCCCACGATGTCGAGCTGGTCGAGACGGTCGTGAACAAGGTGTTCTACCTGGACGCCAACCGCTCCCAGATCGACGTCTACAACATGGGCTGGAAGCTCTACCAGCAGCAGCGCGAGGCCGACGAGAAGCGCCGCAAGCGCGAGCGGCAGAACGCCGAGAAGAAGGCCTCCGCGCTCCATTCGCAGGCCGACAAGATGCGGGCCAAGGCCACCAAGACCGTCGCCGCGCAGAACATGGCCCGCCGGGCCGACAAGCTGCTGGCCGGCCTGGAGGCGGAGCGGAAGTCCGACAAGGTCGCCAAGCTGCGCTTCCCCGAGCCCTCGCCGTGCGGCAAGACCCCCCTCATGGCCGAGGGCCTGTCGAAGTCCTACGGATCGCTGGAGATCTTCACCGACGTCGACCTGGCCATCGACAAGGGCTCGCGCGTCGTCATCCTCGGCCTCAACGGCGCGGGCAAGACCACCCTGCTCCGGCTGCTCGGCGGGGCCGAGAAGCCCGACACCGGCCAGGTCATCGAGGGCCACGGCCTCAAGCTCGGCTACTACGCCCAGGAGCACGAGACCCTCGACCCGGAGCGCACGGTCCTGGAGAACATGCGCTCGGCAGCCCCCGACCTGGACCTGGTGGAGGTCCGCAAGACGCTCGGCTCGTTCCTGTTCTCCGGCGACGACGTCGACAAGCCGGCCGGAGTCCTCTCCGGCGGCGAGAAGACCCGCCTGGCGCTCGCCACCCTGGTCGTGTCCTCGGCGAACGTCCTGCTCCTCGACGAGCCGACCAACAACCTCGACCCGGCCAGCCGCGAGGAGATCCTCGGCGCGCTGCGCACCTACAAGGGCGCTGTCGTCCTCGTCACGCACGACGAGGGCGCGGTCGAGGCGCTCCAGCCGGAGCGGATCATCCTGCTGCCGGACGGCGTCGAGGACCTGTGGGGCGCCGACTACGCGGATCTCGTCGCCCTGGCCTGAGCGTCAGTGCCGCCCGAGCGTCAGTGCCGCTTGATCGAATGCGTGATCAACGGCGTATGGATCATTCGGCCTAGCGGTGATCCATCATCTGTGTGAGATCTCCTCGTACCGAGGTGTGTCCTACATCGATTTCGCGGCCGAGCCCCCGATTCTTCCGGGCTCGGCCGCGACGCCTTTCTGACCTGGCATTTCCCGGGACAATCCGTTCGGCCGTACGGGCGCCACTCTTCGGAATTCCGCATTCCGGATGTGGGGATGTGCTCCCGTCGTCACAACCTTGTCTCACGGACCTTGCCGAATGGGTGGCCATCAAGGCCCGGAGGGGTGATCATGAGGAGACCAGAGCGCACTTCCCATGAGGAGGCACGGGTGGCCGAGACTCTGAAGAAGGGCAGCCGGGTGACCGGCGCCGCGCGCGACAAGCTCGCGGCAGACCTGAAGAAGAAGTACGACGCCGGTGCGAGCATCCGGGCGTTGGCCGAGGAGACCGGCCGCTCGTATGGCTTTGTGCACCGCATGCTCAGTGAGTCGGGTGTCACGCTGCGAGGGCGTGGCGGGGCGACCCGGGGCAAAAAGGCCACGGCCTGACCCCGGGTGGCCCCTCGGCTTCGATGGTGGCCACCCGGTCGGTCGGCTGATCGACCGGGTGGTTACTGTGCAGTCACTTAGCTGACCGCACACATCGGAGGCGTCCATGGCTTCGCCCGACAAGGACCTCGTTCCCGTACTCGACAAGGACGGCGTACGGCTCACCGTCGACGACGCGATCGCCACGGTGACGCTGACCAACCCGGCCAAGCGCAACGCGCAGAGCCCCGCTCTGTGGCGGGCGCTGACCGAGGCCGGTCGGCAGCTGCCGGGCTCCGTCCGTGTCGTGGTGCTGCGGGCCGAGGGCAAGTCCTTCTCGGCCGGCCTCGACCGGCAGGCGTTCACGCCCGAGGGCTTCGACGGGGAACCGTCGTTCATCGACCTCGCGCGTGGTGACGACGCCGAGCTGGACGCGACCATCGCCGAGTACCAGGAGGCGTTCGCCTGGTGGCGGCGCAGCGACATCGTCTCCGTCGCCGCCGTCCAGGGGCATGCCGTCGGTGCGGGCTTCCAGCTCGCCCTCGCCTGCGACCTGCGCGTCGTTGCCGACGACGTGCAGTTCGCCATGCGCGAGACCAGCCTCGGACTCGTGCCCGATCTGACGGGCACGCATCCCCTGGTGGGCCTCGTGGGATACGCCCGCGCGCTGGAGATCTGCGTGACCGGGCGCTTCGTCACGGCCGAGGAGGCCGTGAACACCGGCCTGGCCAATGTGGCCGTGCCCGCCGACCAGCTCGACGACACCGTCCGCGACCTCGTCTCGGCGGTGCTCGCCGCGCCCCGCGACGCCGTCGTCGAGACCAAGGCGCTGCTGCGCGGCGCCCAGGACCGCACCTACGAGGCCCAGCGCGGCGCGGAACGCCAGGCCCAGGCCCGCCGGCTGCGGGATCTCGCGGGCATCGGGGACTGAGGCTCCCTCAGCCGATCCCGCTCACCAGGACCGCCACCGTCGGGTGGTCCGGCAGTGTCCTGCGCACCGCCGTGCGGACCGCTCGGGCCACCTCACGGGCCTGGTGGTCCGCGCCCACCGCGAGTTCCAGCCGGACATGACGGTGCGGCAGCGCCGCCTCGCCCGGCAGTTCCTCGATGTGCACCGGGTGGCCCAGCGCGGCGGTGAGGTGGAGCACTCCCGGGACCTCGAGCGCGGCGGCAGCGACGCGCCCCTCGTCACCGCCCTCGGGCCGCGCGGCCCGAGGCGGTTCGGGAAGACGTACGGCGGGCCCGGGCTCCGGCTCCTCGTCCAGCAGCCCCGTCACGCGCAGGTCCACCTCCGACACCGCCAGACCCAGCCCCTGAGTCGCGGCGGTCGCCAGCGTCGCCCGCAGCAGCGACGCCGTCGCCGGCAGCGGCTGCGAGGCAGTGGCCGCGAAGTCCGCCGTCACCCGCAGCGGTCCGGGCGGCTGCGCACTCGGCGGGGCAGGTACGGCCGGCTCCCCGGTGTCCGCCGGGTCGGCGAGCGCGACACGGAGCGCGTCGAGGCGCACACCCGGAGCGCCCCGAGCCGCGCGCCGCAGCACCGCCTCTGCCGCCTGCTCGGCGATCCACGCTCCGTCCCGCGCATCACCCAGCGGCAGGAGCCTGCCGAGGCCCAGCTGATGTCTCACTGCCCGCGTCCAACGATCGGCCGTCATTCCTCCAGCCTGCCGCATCAAGGGCGCGCTACCACGCAACCGTGCTTACGGTGGTCGAAGGACGACAACCGAAAAGGACGTGCGGTGATGACTGACATGACCGAGAACCGGGGCGGGGAGTCCGAGACGTCGGCGGCGCGCCGGAGTCCGTTGGCCAAGCGTGCCGGGGGAGACCCGGGCTCCCGCGGGCGTACGACGATCGCGGACGGCGTGGTGGAGAAGATCGCCGGGCTCGCCGCACGCGACGTGGACGGCGTGCACGCCATGGGCAGCGGCATCTCACGCACCTTCGGAGCCGTGCGCGACCGCGTACCCGGCGGCGCCAAGTCCGTGACACGCGGGGTGAAGGCCGAGGTCGGCGAGGTGCAGGCGGCCCTCGACCTGGAGATCGTCGTCGACTACGGCGTGTCGATCGCCGATGTCGCCCGCGACGTACGGGAGAACGTCATCACCGCCGTCGAGCGGATGACCGGCCTCGAGGTCGTCGAGGTCAACATCGCGGTGAGCGACGTGAAGCTGCCGGACGAGGAGGAAGAGGAACCGGAGCGGCGGATCCAGTGAGGCACGGGGCACCGGACAACACAGCGGCTGAGGAGCTGAGGAGCGCATGAGCATGGCCGTGGTCGGCATGATCGCCGGCATGGCGTTGGCATTCGCCGGATACTTCGGCGGTTTCGGCGCCTTCCTGCTGGTGGCGGCGCTGGGCGCCGTCGGCTTCGTCGTCGGCCGGTTCCTGGACGGGGACATGGACTTCGGCGACTTCTTCCGTCCACGTCACGAACGGCGGCGGTGACGACCGTGAGTGCGGGGGCCGGTGAGCTCGACAGACCCATGACCGCCGTCCCGCCGGGCGAGCGCGGCGCGACCCGGATCGCCGACCGGGTGGTCGCGAAGATCGCCTCGCAGGCGGCCCGCGAGGCCGTCGGGACACTGCCGCCCGACGCCGACCGGCCGTCCGCCAGCGTGGTCGTCCACCACGAGGCCGCCCACGTCCGGGTGCACATCGAACTCGACTACCCCTGCGACGTCGGCGACCGCTGCCGCCAGGTGCGCCGCCAAGTCGTCGAGCGGGTGGGCACCCTGGCGGGCATGGACGTGCCGGAAGTCGTCGTCCAGGTGGAGCGGCTGCACCTGGTCGCCGGGCCCGGCGCGGCACAGGGGAGGACGCGATGAGCGAACCCCGGGGCACCGATCCGGCCGAACCGCCCGAGTCCGAGGAGGGCACCACCCAGCGCCTGCCGGTCGTCGACACGTCGGAGACCGGCGACGGACTTGGCCCGTCCTCGCCCGCGGATGCCGACGGACCGCCGCCCGCACCCGACGGCGAGGACGGAGGCGAAGGCCGCTTCTGGTCGGCGCGCCGCGTCCCCGCCGGCATCGTCGCGCTGCTGCTCCTGGGCCTCGCCGGACTGTTCCTCTACGACATCGCGTCCGTGCGCGCCGACCGGCCCGTCATGAGCTGGCGCCGGGAACTCGCCCGGCAGCTCGCCGAACGGCCCCTGGACGACATCTGGGTGCTCGTCGGGGCCGGGGTCGCCGCCGCCCTCGGGCTCTGGCTGCTTGTCCTGGCCGCCACGCCCGGCCTGCGGGCCGTGCTCCCGATGCGGCGCGCGCACGCCGACGTACGCGCCGGACTGCACCGCGACGCCGCCGCGTCCGCGCTGCGTGACCGGGCCATGGAGGTGTCCGGCGTGCAGTCCGTGGACGTCCGGATGCGCCGGACCCGGGCCAAGGTCCGCGCCGCGTCGCATTTCCGTGAACTGGACGAGGTACGAACCGAACTGGACGCCGTGCTCACCGACGCGGTCAGCGGACTGGGGCTGTCCCGGCCGCCCGCGGTGTCGGTGCACGTCCGGCGGCCCGGCCGGAAGGGGTGACGGCGGTGCTCCGGATCGTCAACCGTGTGATCATCGGGCTGGTGGGCGTCGTCCTGCTGGTGGTGGGCGGCTCGGTGCTGGCCGTCGGCCTCGGCGCCCCGGCACCCTCGTGGTGGATCCACGACAGCCGGCACGACGTCCTGCTGAGCGAGGCCGAACGCACGCGCTGGCGGGAGGACGGCTGGTGGTGGCCGACCGTCATCGCCGTGCTCGCCGTCCTTCTGCTGCTCGCCCTGTGGTGGTTCGTCGCCGTGCTCCGCCGGCGCCGCCTCGCCGAGGTCCTCGTCGACACCGGCGACGGTGACGGCGCGCTGCTGCGTGGCCGTGCCCTGGAGAGCGCCCTCGCCCAGGAGGCGGAACGGGCCGACGGCGTGGACCGCGCCGACGCCCGCCTGACGGGCCGCCGTGCCGCTCCCGAGGCCCGCGTACGGCTCGCGCTGGAACCGCACGTGGACCCGGGAACGGCCCTGCACGACCTGACGACCGGCGCCCTGGCCCACGCCAGGACATCGGCGGGCCTCGCCGCACTTCCGGCGGAGGTGAGACTGCGGGGCGTCAAGCACCGTGCGGAAAGAGTGAGTTGAGTACGACCAACTCAGGGGCGCGGGGAACTGCGCGACCAGCCCCCACGAACCCGCAGACGGCTACGACGCTCTCAGAACCCGTGCCGTGCTCCCCCGTCGACCGGCACCATGACCCCGGTCAGATAGGAAGCAGCCGGCGACAACAAGAACGCGGCCACCCGCCCGAACTCTTCGGGCGCCCCGTACCGCCGCAACGGAATGCGCGACTCCGAAGCCGCCCTGGTCGCCTCGGGATCCGCCGACAACCCGTCCAGCTGGCGTACGCGGTCCGTGTCGATACGCCCGGGCAGCACCCCGACCACCCGGATCCCCCGCGGCCCCAGCTCCTCCGACAGCGACTTGGCGAACCCCGCGAGCCCGGGCCGCAGCCCGTTCGAGATGGTCAGCCCCGGAATCGGCTCGTACACCGACCCGGACAGCACGAACCCGATGACACCCCCGGCCTCCAGCTCGGAGGCCGCGGCGCGGGCCAGCCGTACGGCACCGAGGAACACCGACTCGAACGCCGCCTGCCACTGCTCGTCCGTGTTGTCGGCGACGAACCCGGCCGGCGGACCGCCCACGCTGATCAGGACACCGTTGAAGCGCCCGAAGTTCTCCCGCGCGGCCCCGATCAGCCGGGCCGCCGCCTCGGGGTCGGCGTTGTCGACGGCCACCCCGACCGCGTTCGGGCCGAGCGCGTCCGCCGTCTCGGCGACGCTCTTCTCGTCCCTGCCCGAGACGACCACCTTCGCCCCGTCCGCGACCAGCTCGCGCGCGGAAGCGTTGCCGAGGCCTCGCGTGGCCCCGGTGACGACGTACACCCGGTCCTTCAGTCCAAGATCCATGGTCCCTATCCTGCCCCCTCCGCACCGAACAGGGCGAGGGCGGTGTTCACGAGGCCGATGTGGCTGAACGCCTGCGGGAAGTTGCCGAGCTGCCGGCCGGTCACCGGGTCGAACTCCTCGGACAGCAGGCCGACGTCGTTGGCGAGACCCACCAGCCGCTCGAACAGCGCGCGGGCCTCCTTCGTACGGCCCGTCATGAACAGGGCGTCCGCGAGCCAGAACGAGCACACCACGAAGGTGCCCTCGGAGCCGGGCAGGCCGTCCACGTCCGCGTCGTCGGTCGTGTAGCGGAGCAGGAGGCCGCGGTGGTCCAGCTCCGCGCGGATCGCGTCGATGGTGCCGATCACCCGCGGGTCGTCGGGCGGCAGGAAACCGACGCGCGGGATGAGCAGCAGCGCCGCGTCCAGTTCGCTTGAGCCGTAGGACTGCGTGAAGGTGTTGCGTTCGGGGTCGTAGCCCCGCTCGCACACCTCGCGGTGCACCTCGTCGCGCAGCACGCGCCAGCCCTCCAGGTCGCCGTCCAGCTCCGGATGGCGCTCCAGGGTGCGTACGGCACGGTCGGCGGCCACCCATACCATCACCTTCGAGTGCACGAACTGGCGCCGTCCGCCGCGCACCTCCCACAGCCCCTCGTCGGGCTGGCGCCAGTGGGTCCGCAGGAAGTCCATCAGGGCCGTCTGCAGCGCCCACACGTCCGGCTGGGCCGACAGGCCCGACTCGCGGGCCAGCGACAGGGAGTCCATGACCTCGCCGTAGACGTCCAGCTGGAGCTGGTTCACGGCGTCGTTCCCGATCCGGACGGGCGTGGACCCGGCGAAGCCGGACAGCCACGGCAGCTCGGACTCGGGCAGCCGCCGCTCGCCCGCCAGGCCGTACATGATCTGCAGGTCGGCCGGGTCGCCCGCGACCGCGCGCAGCAGCCAGTTCCGCCAGGCCTCGGCCTCGTCCTGGTAGCCCGCCGCAAGCAGCGCGCCCAGGGTGAGGGTGGAGTCGCGCAGCCAGCAGTAGCGGTAGTCCCAGTTGCGCACCCCGCCCGGCTCCTCGGGCAGTGAGGTGGTGAGGGCGGCGACGATGCCGCCGGTCGGGGCGTAGGTGAGCGCCTTGAGGGTGATCAGGGAGCGGACGACGGCGTCCCGGTACGGCCCCTGGTAGCGGCAGCGCGACACCCAGGCCCGCCAGTCCTCGACACTGTGGCGCAGCGCGTCGAACGGGTCGACGAGCGGCGGGCGCGACTCGTGGGAGGGGTGCCAGGTCATGACGAACGCGACCTTCTCGCCCTTGGCGACCGTGAACTCCGCGTGTGTTCCGAAGTCCTCGCCCCAGCTGCGCACCTCGGGCTCACTGCGCAGCCAGGTGGAGTCCGGGCCGGCCACGGCGACGCGATGGCCGTCGGACCGGCGCATCCACGGAACGATCGAGCCGTAGTCGAAGCGCAGCTTGAGGACGCTGTGGAGCGTCACCTCGCCCTCCAGTCCCTCGACGATCCGTACGAGGTCGGGGGCCTGGTCGCGCTGGGGCATCAGGTCGGTGACACGGACCGCCCCCTGCTCGGTCTCCCACTCGGTGTCCAGGACGAGGGTGTCGCGGCGGTAGGCGCGCCGGGTGCACCGGTCCGCCCCCACGGGGGCGATGCGCCAGTAGCCGTTGTCCTCGTCGCCGAGCAGCTTGGCGAAGCAGGCGGCCGAGTCGAAGCGGGGCAGGCACAGCCAGTCGACGGAGCCGTCCATGCCGACCAGGGCCGCGGTCTGTTCGTCACCGACGAGCGCGTAGTCCTCGATACCGGTATGCACGGAGTGCGGGTTCCCGGCAAGTCGGGCCTGCAATCAGGGGTGGAGCCGGGTGAGTGACGGGCCCTCGGCGGCGCGGGAGCCGGTGCCGGAGAAGATGACACCGGGATCCGACGGCGCGTTGAGCACCCACAGACCGATCAGCGTGGCCAGGGCGAAGACGACCGCGATCAGCACGGCGAGCACGAGCCGCCGACGGCGTTCGCGCCGCAGCCACTCGCCGCGTGCCGTGCGGTAGGCGTCGGGGTCGGGGAGCACCCCGCCGGCCAGGGCCTCGAGTGCCTCGCGCAGCTCGCGTTCGGTGCGGCCGTGGCCGGTCCGGTCCGGGCTGGTGTCCTTCATCGCCGGGCCTCCATCGCCTGGGTCAGGGCGGCGATGCCGCATGCCGTGTGTGTCTTGACCGAGCCACCGGAGCTCCCCATCGCGGCGGCTGTCTCGCTCTCCTTCAGACCGAGCCAGTGCCGCAGCACCAGCGCCTCACGCTGCCGGGGCGGCAACTGCTGGAGCGCGTCGATGAGCACGCGCTGGTCGTCGCGCAGCAGCGCGGTGTGCTCGGCGGAGGCGACCATCTCGTCCGGCGGGCTCGGCGGGTTCTCCTCGTGCCGGCGGGCGACCTGGAGGTGGCGTATCCGCATCCGCGTCAGATTGCAGACCGTGGACCGCAGATACGCCTCCGCCGCGGCCGCGTCCCGCAGGCGCCGCCACTTGCGGTAGATCTGGTAGTACGCCTCGGCCACCACGTTCTCCGGGTCGTCGGCGCCCAGCAGGACGGCGAGGCGCAGCATCGAGGAGTAGTGCAGCTCGAAGAGGCGGGCGTGGCGGCGGGCGTCGGCACGGCCGGCGCCGCGGTGGGGGAGACCTGGCTGCGTCTCACGGGTTGTTCGCTCCGGTCTCCGGGCGTCGCCGGACGGTCAGGCGGGACGGCAGGTCGGTCGAGTCGGCGCCGCGCGGGACGCCGAGGCGGGTCAGCGCCGCGGTGCCGGCCACCGCGACGGCCAGATTGAGCAGCAGGGCGGCGAGCCCGGCGTAGATCTCCAGCGGCCCGGCGCCGGTGCCGAGCGGCACGATCGAGGAGAACCCCTCGCGCACCACCAGGTACGTCCCCGACGCCATGCCCACGGCCCACCCGGCGAGCAGCGCCCGCGGATGCAGCCGACCGGTGAACAGCCCGACGGCGACGGCCGGGAAGATCTGCAGGATCCACACGCCGCCGAGCAGCTGGAGGTTGATGGCGTCCTGGTCGCGCAGCCAGAACACGAACGCCACGGCCCCCGCCTTCGCGGTGATGGAAACGGCCTTGGCGATGCGCACCTGGCGCTTGGGCGTGGCCGTCGGCTGGACGTACTGGACGTAGACGTTGCGGACGAAGCTGGTCGCCGCGGCGATCGACATCACCGCGGCCGGGACGAGCGCGCCCACGGCGATCGCGGCGAACACCAGCCCGGCCAGCGGCGCCGGCATCAGCCGGTCGACCAGCATCGGCACGGCTGCCTCGGCACCACCGCGCGGCGCCCGCACCCCTGCCGCGAGGGCGGCGAAGCCGAGGAACCCGAACAGCGCGAGCAGCCCGGTCCACGCGGGCAGCGCCACCGAGACCTTGCGCAGGGTGCGCTGCCCGTCGGCGGCGAAACCGGCGGTGAGCACATGCGGGTACATCAGCAGGGCGAGGGCGGAGCCCAGGGCGAGGGTGGCATAGGCGGGCTGCTGGGCGGGGGACAGGACCAGCGCCGGGTCGCCCAGCCGCGCCGCGGCGCCGTCGAAGACCGGGCCGGGGCCGCCGAAGCGTTCGAGGACCAGCCAGGTCACGGCGGTCAGCGAGACGAACACGGCCACCGCCTTCAGCGCCGAGATGACCGTGGGCGCGCGCAGCCCGTGCCGGTACGTGGCCACCGCGAGCCCCGCGAACAACGCCACCAGCACCAGATCCCCGGCCACGCCCCGTGGATGGACGCCCCCGGCGGTCAGCACCGCCCGGATGCCGATCAGTTGCAGCGCCAGGTACGGCATCGTCGCGAGGATCCCGGTCAGCGCGACCACCAGGGCCAGCGGCGGCGACCCGTAGCGGCCCCGTACGAAGTCGGCGACGGTGACGTAGCCGTGCCGGCGGGCCACGCTCCACAGGCGGCTCAGCAGCACGAAGGCGAGCGGGCAGACGATCACCGTGTACGGCACCGCGAAGAAGGCGGGCGCGCCGTTGCCGTACGCAAGACCGGGCACGGCGGTGAAGGTGTACGCGGTGAAGATCGTGCCGCCGAGCAGCAGCCAGGTCCAGCCGGGGCCCAGGCTGCGGTCGGCCAGCGCCCAGCCCTCCAGGGAGGGCAGCCGGTCCACCGGACGCAGCCGCCGTGCGGTGACCGCGAGCAGCGACGCCCCGCCGATCACGGCGAGAAACGTCGCGGTCATGGCGCCGTCAGCCATGGGTCTCCGTCCGTGGTGTGCCTGTGCCCTTGCGCGAGAGTTGCGCGGACGGCCCGTCCGGAGGACAGGGAACCGGCGAAAAATCTTCTGGGAACGCCGTGTCATCCACTTCCGGCGGGAGCGCAACTCTTGCACAGACCGACAGCGATCGGGAGAGGTGCGCAGGTCAGGGGAGCGCCCCCGCACCGGCCCACGCGCAGGTCCTGTCGCACACCACCGCAACGGTGAGGAGCACCATGCCCGTATCAGTCCTGCCCGAATCCGGCCGTCCAGCGCCCGAAAAGCAACGAATGCCCCCTCGGTCCCTCCTGCTCTGGACCGCCGTCTCCCTGCTCGGCGCGATTGCCTGGGGCGTCCTCGCCCTGGCCCGCGGCGAGGAGATCTCGGCCGTCTGGCTGGTCGTCGCGGCGCTCGGCTCGTACGCCATCGCCTACCGCTTCTACTCCCGCTTCGTCGCCCGGCGGGTGCTCCGGCCCGACGACCGCCGGGCCACCCCCGCCGAGCGCCTCGAGGACGGCGTCGACTTCCACCCCACCGACCGCCGGGTGCTGCTCGGCCACCACTTCGCCGCGATCGCCGGCGCCGGACCGCTGGTGGGGCCGGTGCTCGCGGCGCAGATGGGCTATCTGCCCGGGACGCTGTGGATCGTGGCGGGTGTGATCTTCGCGGGCGCGGTGCAGGACATGGTCGTGCTGTTCCTGTCCATGCGACGGGACGGGAAGTCGCTCGGGCAGCTGGCCCGGGACGAGATCGGCCGGTGGGGCGGGGCCGCCGCACTGATCGCCGTGTTCGCCATCATGATCATCCTGCTGGGCGTGCTGGCCCTGGTCGTCGTCAATGCCCTCGCCCACTCCCCGTGGGGCACCTTCTCCGTCGCGATGACCATCCCCATCGCCCTGTTCATGGGCTTCTGGCTGCACGTCATCCGCCCGGGCCGGGTCGTCGAGACCAGCCTGATCGGCGTCGCGCTGCTGCTGCTCGCCATCGTCGGGGGCAGCTGGATCCAGGAGTCCTCGCTGGCCTCCGCCTTCACCCTGAGCCCCACGACCCTCGTCTTCTGCCTGGTCGGCTACGGCTTCGTCGCCTCCGTGCTGCCGGTGTGGATGCTGCTCGCGCCGCGCGACTACCTCTCCACCTTCATGAAGATCGGCACGATCGCCATGCTCGCCGTGGGCGTGGTGGTCGCCGCCCCGGTGCTGCGCGCGGACGCGGTGAGCGACTTCGCCTCCTCGGGCGCGGGACCCGTCTTCGCGGGCGCCCTCTTCCCCTTCCTCTTCATCACCATCGCCTGCGGCGCGCTGTCCGGCTTCCACGCCCTGGTCGCCTCCGGCACCACGCCGAAGCTGATCCAGAAGGAGTCCCAGGTCCGGATGATCGGCTACGGCGCCATGCTGATGGAGTCGTTCGTCGCGATCATGGCGCTGATCGCGGCCGCGACCCTGGAGCCGGGCCTCTACTACGCCATGAACGCCCCGGCTGCTCTCCTCGGCACGACGGCCGAGTCGGCGTCCCAGGCGGTCGCCGGCCTCGGCTTCACCATCAGCCCCGACCAGCTGACCCAGGCCGCCAAGGCCGTCGAGGAACAGACGCTGATCGCCCGCACCGGCGGAGCCCCGACGCTGGCCGTCGGCATGTCGGAGATCTTCTCCGGGGTCATCGGCGGCACCGCGATGAAGGCCTTCTGGTACCACTTCGCGATCATGTTCGAGGCGCTGTTCATCCTGACGACCGTGGACGCGGGCACCCGGGTCGGCCGCTTCATGCTCCAGGACATGCTCGGCAACGTGTGGAAGCCGGCCGGCCGGGTCAACTGGAAGCCCGGCATCTGGCTGTGCAGCGCCCTGGTCGTCGCGGCCTGGGGCTACTTCCTGTACACCGGCGCCACCGACCCGCTCGGCGGAATCAACCAGCTCTTCCCGCTCTTCGGCATCGCGAACCAGCTCCTCGCCGCGATCGCCCTGGCCGTCTGCACCACGGTCCTGATCAAGTCCGGGAAACTGCGCTGGGCCTGGGTCACCGGTGTCCCGCTCGCCTGGGTCGTCGCCATCACCTTCACCGCCGGCTGGCAGAAGATCTTCGCGGACGACCCGAAGGTGGGCTTCTTCGCCCAGCGTGCCCGCTACGCCGACGCCCTCGACGCCGGCCGGATCCTGCCGCCGGCCAAGAGCCCGGCCGACATGCAGACCGTCGTCACCAACTCCACGGTCGACGGCGTGCTGATCGCGCTGTTCCTGCTGCTGGTCGCCGTGGTGCTCGTGAACGCGGCGGTGGTGTGCGTACGGGCGGTCCGGAACCCGGACTCCCAGCCGATCTCCGAGGCGCCGTACGTCGAGTCCCGCATCGAGGTGCCGGGGGAGCCGGCCGAGTCCCTGGCAGGGGCCCGCTCATGAGGGCCGTCCGCTGTGCTCGGGCCGTGGCCTGGTACGTCCGCGAGCTGCTGCGCACAATGGACCGGGGATCGGGCCCGCGGGGGCGCTGCTGCTGACGGCCCGGGGTCGGGTCTGCGGGGGTGCTGCTGCCGACGGCCCGAGGGGCGGGCCTGCGGGGGAGCCGCTGCTGACGTGGCCTGCGGGTGGCTGCCGGCTCGGCCCGTGGGGCGGTCGGCGGTCACACGGCCGCCGGCTCCGTCTCCGTCGCGTCGCTGTCCTCGGCCGCCGCCTGCGCCCGGTCCCGGGCCTCGCGGCGGGCCAGTACCACCCAGCCGACCGGGACGGCCGCGGCGAACAGCCACCACTGGATGGCGTACGCGTAGTTGAGCGCGGCGTCCTCCTTGCCCGGATTGCCGAGCAGCTCGGGGGTGTCGCCCTTCGGCTCGGGTGCCGTCTGGGCGATGTAACCGCCGAGCACCCGGACATCCAGGCGCCGTGCCTCCTGTGCGCTGTTGATCAGCATGATCTGCCGGTCCGGGAGCCCTTCGAGGTTCTTGATGCCGCTCGCCTCGGTCGTCTCGTCGGGCATCAGCCGCCCCGTGACGGTGACCTCGCCGGCCGGCGGTGCGGGAACCTTCGGGAACGTGGTCTGGCTCGGGCCGTCGGAGGGGATCCAGCCCCGGTTGACCAGCAGGACCTTGCCGTCGTCGAGGACGAACGGGGTGAGGACGTGGTAGCCGACCTCGTCGTCCGAGTTGGTGCGGCGGCGGACGACGACCTCGTCCTCCGTGTCGAAGCGGCCCTTCGCGGTCACGGTGCGGTACCGCTCGGCGCTGGTGACGGTGTGCCCGGGTCCGGTCAGCTTCTCCACGGGCACCGGGTCGGCCGCCAGCGCGTCCGAGACCCGCTGGTTCCGGGCGGTGCGCTCCTCGTAGCGATGCATCTGCCAGATGCCCAGCCTGATCATCGTGGGGATGAGAAGCAGGGCGATCAGCGTGAGGATGACCCACTGCCGGGACATCAGGAAGCGGTACACCCCACGACCGTACAACTCGGTCGTGGGGTGCGATCAGGCGGGTACGGTTTCACACCTTGTCGACAATTCCCGCCTTTCCCTCCGCGCGTGCGCAGTGCGCGCCGCAGTACCAGTGGCCCTCGACCTCCACGCCCTGGCCGATGATCTGTACACGGCAGTGCTCGCAGATGGGTGCCATGCGGTGGATCGCGCAGGAGAAGCAGTCGAAGACGTGCACCGCGCCCTGCGCGTGCACCTCGAAGGTCATTCCGTACTGATTGCCACATACCTCACAGGTCGCCATGCGCCACAGGGTGAGCCGTCATCCCGGCCCGGGCGAGCGGGTGCCGGGCGAGTCGCCCCCCAATCACCCGTCCGTACGGTCGCCCCCCGGTGCCGCCGTACACCCGGTCACCCCTCCGACGCCGGCTCCACGTCCGCGAGGAGCTGCCCGAACGCCGCCTCGTCCACGACCGGCGTGCCGAACTGCCGCGCCTTGACCACCTTGGACGTGCCCGAGTCCGGGTCGTTCGTGACGAGCAGGCTGGTGAGCCGGGACAGGCTGGTGGCCACGTGCAGCCCGGCCTCGGTCGCGCGGTCCTCCAACAGATCGCGCTCCACAGAGGTGTCACCCGAGAAGGCGACCCGCATGCCCTGCTTGAGCCGCCCGCCCGCCTCGTACCGCCCCGGGTTGGGATAGGGGCAGGCGGGCCGCTTGCGGGCCGGGCGCCAACTGGTCGGCCGGTAGCCGCCGTAGCCCGCCTGCTGTCCGATGCGGGTCGCGGGACGGTCCGACCACTCGGTCAGCGGCCGGCACTCCAGCAGCGGCAGCCGCACCCCGTTGGCCGCCGCGGCCCTGAGGCTGGGCCGGAACGCCTCGGCCAGCACGCGCGCGTCGTCCAGCGCGTGGTGCGCCCGCTGCTGGACGACGCCGAAGTGCGCGGCGAGGGACTCCAGCTTGTGGTTGGGCAGTGGGAGCCCGAGCTCCTTGGAGAGCGCGATGGTGCATAGCCGCTGCCGCACCGGTGCCTCGCGCTTCGCCCGCGCGTACTCCCGGGCGATCATCTGCCAGTCGAAGACGGCGTTGTGCGCGACGAGCACCCGCCCCTCGAGCCGGGTCGTGAACTCCTCGGCGATGTCCTGGAAGAGGGGCGCGCCCTCGAGTGCCTCGCTCGTCAGTCCGTGGATCCACACGGGGCCGGGGTCACGCTCCGGGTTGACCGTCGAGTACCAGTGGTCCTCGACCTCGCCGCGCGCGTCGAGCCGGTAGACGGCCGCGGAGATGATGCGATCGTCCCGGGCCAGACCTGTGGTCTCCACGTCAACGACCGCGTACCCCTGGGGATACGCGGCCGGCCATGACGTGGAAGAGGGCACTGCGGTCGTCAGGTCATCGAGCATGGTCCCTGAGGATACGGGCCACGACTGACACCACCGCCCGCCAGGTGCGCTCACTCGGCCCTTCCGATACTCCCTCAGGCGTGTTGTCCGGTCTGTCCGTTCGCGAGGCGTACGTCTGTCCGACGCCCAGTCACTCCGATTGGCGGAGATCACCAAGAAGCAAGCGCGTACCGTCGGTAATACTTGTGGGTAACAACGTCTAGTCGGGGCACGACGGCAGTCCTACGGTGCTTGCATGCCGAACCTGCCCGATGTCGTGCTGTGGTCGATCCCCGCCTTTGTGCTGCTCACCGTGGTGGAGATGGTGAGCTACCGTCTCCACCCCGACGAGGACGCGGAGGGCTACGAAGCGAAGGACGCCGCCACGAGCGTCGGCATGGGCCTCGGCAGTCTCGTCTTCGATTTCCTGTGGAAGATCCCGATCGTCGCCATTTACACGGCCCTCTACGAACTCACGCCCCTGCGCGTGCCCGTTCTGTGGTGGACCGTCCCGCTGATGCTGCTCGGGCAGGACTTCTTCTACTACTGGTCCCATCGAGGTCACCACGTCATCCGCGTCCTGTGGGCCTGCCACGTCGTCCACCACTCCAGCCGGAAGTTCAACTTCACCACCGCGCTGCGCCAGCCCTGGACGTCCCTGACGGTGTGGCCCTTCTACGTCCCCCTCATAGCCGCCGGTGTGCACCCCGCCGCGCTCGCGTTCTGCTCCTCCGCGAACCTCGTCTACCAGTTCTGGATCCACACCGAGCGGATCGACAAGATGCCCCGCTGGTTCGAGTTCGTCTTCAACACCCCCTCGCACCACCGCGTCCACCACGCCTCCCAGGGCGGCTACCTCGACCGGAACTTCGGCGGCATCCTCATCGTCTGGGACCGGCTGTTCGGATCGTTCGCCCCCGAGACCGAGCGGCCCGTGTACGGACTGACCAAGAACATCGACACGTACAACCTGCTGAGGGTGGCGACGCACGAATACGTGGCCATCGCGAGGGACTTGAAGGCGGCGCACAGCTGGCGCGAGCGCGCGGGACGCGTGTTCCGGGGCCCGGGCTGGGGTCCCGCACCCGCTCCCGCGCCGACGGCGACCCTGGCTACGGCTACGGCTACGGCTACGGCTACGGCTACGGCCACGGCTGAGGCTGCGGCTACGGAAACGGCTCCGCCGACGGACCCCGTGGCCGCCCCGACCCACGCCGGTGAGAGCACGTCGGCGTGACCCCCGCCCGCCTCCTCCTCGCCGCCTTCGGTCTCGCCGCCGCCGTCGACCTCGTCTCCCTCGCGGCCGGTTTCGACGCCGGGCACGCCGTGGCCAAGCCCCTGCTGATGCCGCTCCTGGCCCTGTGGGCCGCCCTGCGCAAGGCGCCCCGGCTGCTTCTGGCCGCCCTGCTGTTCGGCTGGGGCGGGGACGTCCTGCTGCTGTCCGACGCCGAGCCGGCCTTCCTCGCCGGCATGGGCTCCTTCGCCGCGGGCCATGTCTGCTACCTCGTCCTCTTCAGGACGTACGGCAGCAGGAACGCGGTCCCACGCGCGCGTGCGGGTCTCCTCGCCCTCGGCTACGGCACGGCCCTCGTCACCACCGTCGCGCTGCTGTGGCCGGACCTGCCCGCGGACCTGCGCGTGCCCGTCGCCGGGTACAGCCTCCTGCTCACGGCCATGGCCTACGGGTCCGCCACCCGGCTCGGCCTCTACGCCGGACTCGGCGGCGCGCTGTTCCTGCTCTCCGACACGCTCATCGCGACCGGCGTCGCCGACTGGCCGCAGCTGCCCCGGCCGGACTTCTGGATCATGCTCACGTACATCGCCGCGCAGGCCCTGCTGGCCGGCGGCACACTGGGGGCGCTCAACGCGCGCAGGGCACCGTCCGCGACGTACGGCGAGATGCGCGCGGTCTGAAGCTCACCGGCCGGGACTCCGTCCGGGGCTCACCAGCGGATGGGCACCGGAAGGGCCGTCAGCAGTCCGGACACCGCGACCACCAGGCCCAGCGCCACGACCTCCGCCCGCGCCGGCGCACAGGCCGTCAGCGGATCGGCCGCCCGGCGCAGCCGGCTCCGGGCCCACAGGGCGAGGGCGGCGACGGCGGCCACGAGCAGCACCTTGGCGAGCAGGGCCCGCCCGTACGCCGTGGCCGTCAGCTGCTCCACGATGGTGCCCGGCGGCATCCGGCGCAGCGAACTCCACACACCCGTCGCGGTGATGGCGGCGAGCAGCACGGCAGCCACGCGCGCGTAGAGGCCCAGCAGGGCCGCGCCCGCCCCCGGGTCCCGCCGGCCGCGCCACAACCGCAGGGTCCGCAGCGCGTGCAGCAGACCGCCCACCCACAGTGCCGCGCAGGTCAGGTGGACGAGCGTCAGCCCGGAGCCGGTCAGCGGGCTGTGCTCGGTCGGGGGGTGCGCGCGCAGCGCCTCTGCGACGATCACGGCGGCCAGCGGCCACATCTGCCTGTCGGGCCGGCCCGACACGGCGCACAGACCCGCCACGAGGAACGCGTTGACCTCGAGCAGGGCGAGCGTGCCGTCCCTGGACCCGTAGAGCCCGCCGATGTCCAGCTCCGACAGACCGCCCGGGACACGGTTGCCCGTGGCCACGACCGAGGCGAGTGCGAGGGCGGCGACGAAACCGGCGACGGCCGCGAAGGGTGACCAACTGCGGGGCACGTCCGGGGCGTGGCCAGGGGCCGTCCCAGAGCCCGGCACGGAACGCGCAAGCCGGTTCACGAACAGCTCGCCGACCGGTACGCACAGCGCCGCGAACAGCACCGTGCGCAGCAGGGCGATGCCGCCCGCCCCGGGCGCGCCGGCCTCCCCGGTGCCGTGCAGCGCGGTGGACGGGCCGAGCAGCGGGATCAGCGCGGCCAGGGCCACCAGGACCAGGACGGCGACGGCCCGGCCCGCACCGGTGCGGCGTACGGGCCCGTCGCCGTCGGCCACTCCTGGCGTGGGTCTTGTCAAGGTCACCCCAAGATCTTCACCAACCTTCACATGGTCGGGCAAGTCCAGGGGTCGAACTCAGTCGCCCTTCGCCGCGGCCGACCACCACAGCCGCACTTCCTTTCCTACGTCCGTGGGGCGCAGCTCCCATCCCTGTGCGAGCGCCACCTCGGCGACGTACCACCCGCCGACACCGCGGTATTTCCGCATGGGTATCGCACACTCCACGGGCGGTCGTGGCTTCTGTCGCTCGACCGGGGCCGAGGCCCGGGCGGTCCACTTCGCGACCGCCTTGTCCACGCGCGCCTTGTAGAAGTCGGTGTCACCCTCATGGCGCAGCTCCGGCCAGGACACGCACCAGGAGGCCAGGCGCCCGACGCGCAGAACCGTCCCGCCCGCGGCTTCGACGAAGCGGCGTTCGAGGGTGCTGCTGAAAGCCGTGATCACCTCGGCGAACATCCCGACGACGAAGAGCACCGCCGCCACCGCCACCCACAGAACAAGAGATCCTGCCGCAGGGACGCAGCGGGCCGGGCGGGTGTCCCCGCCCGGCCCGGGCCCCCGTGACACGAGCTCTACGTGGTCACCGCGGCCCGCGCGGCCGCGATGCCCCAGCCGTAGAAAACGTTGGGGGTCTTGGAGCCCGCGCCCCCCCC